>JAAZZJ010000022.1 GCA_014237695.1 Oscillospiraceae bacterium
ACAATTTCTCAGTGCTTCTGCGCCGCGATGGCCACACGCAGTTGGTTTACAAGCACGCCATTTCCACCGTCAGCCCCGCCCGCACCGTGGACCTGGCCGAGTGGGAGGACACCCTTTAAGGGCCTGTTTCGCCTCTCCCCGCCATTCCCCCCGCGCTGAGACGGGAGGCAGGCTCTGAGAACCCCGGCGGGACCCGCCCCTATGAGAAAGAGATACATATGAAAACTGGAACGCTTGCCACAAAATTGATGCTGGCCGCTATTTTCCTCACCGTGCTGGTGTATTTCGCCGTGAGTACGGCGGCCTATTTCACCGACCCCTATACCACCACCGTGGCCTACAGCTTCGTGGGGGAGGACGCCGTCACCGTCTCCGGATACGTGGTCCGGGACGAGGAGGTCCTCCCCGGCGGCGGCGAGCTGGTCTACTCCTCCCGAAGCGAGGGGGAGCGGGTTGGCCGGGGGGGCACGGTGGCCCTTGTCTACCCCAGCGCCCAGGCTCTCAGCGACGCCAACACCCTCCGGGACCTGACGGGCCAGCTGGAGCAGCTGCGGTACGCCAGCTCCCTGGCCTCCGGCAGCCGGGCCTCCGCCCATCTGGACGATGAGATCTCCGGCGCCCTGGTGGAGTTCCACAGCGCCCTGGCGGAGGACCGCCTGACCGCCGCCGGGGAGAGCGGCCGGAGCCTCCGCTCCGCCGTTCTCCGGCGCAGCTACGCCTTCTCCGGTGCCGGGGACCTGGAGGCGTCCATCGCCTCCCTTCAGGAGCGGATCTCCGCTCTCTCCGCCTCGGCGGAGACGGACGTCGTCCGGGTCTCCGCGCCCTCCGCCGGCCTGTTTTCCGGCCTGGTGGACGGCTATGAGACGGTGCTGACCCCATCCAGCATTCTGGAGCTGGACCCTGCGGGCTACCGCGCCGTGATCCCCGAGGGGGACGTCTCCGGCGTGGGCCGGATGGTCTACGGCACCGGGTGGTCCTTCGTTGCCCTGATGCGCAGCGAGGACGCCAGGCGCCTCCAGGAGGGCGGACCGGTGCGCCTCCGGTTCCAGACGGGCCTGGACCGGGACCTGACGGTCACGGTGGAGCATATCAGCGCCGAGGACGGAGGCCGCCGGGTGGTGGTGTTCTCCTCGGAAAAGTACCTCAATCTCACCACCCTTCTGCGCCGCCAGAACGCCCAGATCATTTTTGACAGCCACGACGGCATCCGGGTTCCCCGCAGCGCCGTCCGGGTGGGGACCCAGGAGATCATGGACGAGAACGGCCAGCCGCTTCTGGACAGCCAGGGGAACCCCAAGACCCAGTCGGTGACGGGCGTATACTGCCTCTGGGGAGACACGGCCCGGCTCAAGCCGGTGACGGTCCTGTGGCAGGAGGACGAGTACATCCTGGTGGCCCCGGACGAGGAAGCCCTGTCGGCCTTCTCCTCGGAGCGGACCCGGGAGGGCCGCCGCCTCCGGGCGGGGGACCAGGTGATAACCGCTGCGGCGGAGGTATATGACGGGAAGGTGATTCAATGACATCCATAGCGGAAAACATCCGCTCCATCCGGGAGCGGATGGACCGGGCCGCCCGGGCGGCGGGCCGGGACCCTGGGGAGGTCCTCCTGGTGGGGGCCAGCAAGATGAACGATGCCGCCGCCTGCCAGGCGGCCATCGCCGCCGGCATTGACGCTCTGGGGGAAAACCGGGTCCAGGAGATGACGGCCAAGCTGGCGGAACGCGCCTACGACGGCGCGCCCCTCCACTTCATCGGCCATCTCCAGCGCAACAAGGTCCGTCAGGTGGTGGGCCGGGCGGCCCTGATCCACTCCGCCGGCTCCCTGGCCCTGCTGGAGGAGATCCACCGCCAGGCGGAGAAGCAGAGCCTTATTCAGGACGTACTGCTGGAGGTCAACATCGGCGGGGAGGAGAGCAAGAGCGGATTTTCCCCTCAGGCTTTGTATGCCGCGGCGGAGTCCGCCCGGGAATTTTCCCATATCCGGGTGCTGGGATTGATGGCCATTCCCCCTGCGGAGCGGGAACCCCATGGAAATTTACCCTATTTTATAAAAGTTTCCCAGCTTTATGTTGACATAAGCCGGAATTTGTACGATAATAGCTTTAAGTACCTGTCCATGGGAATGAGCGATGATTTTGAGGACGCCATTGCCGCTGGAGCCACCATAATCCGGGTGGGCTCCGCGATTTTTGGATACAGACAGTACCAATAACTCTACGGGAGGTTTCCGCCATGAGCTTTTTCGACAACATCAAAAGGATGATTAGTCCTCTCAGCGATGAGGATGACGATTACGAGGAGATTTTTGATGACCGCGACTCGCCCTTTATCGACGAGCGCCCCCGGAGCATTGACCGCAGCGGCGCCATAGACAGCCGGCGCGGGAAGGTCGTCAACATCCACGCCACCACCCAGCTGAAAGTGGTCCTGGTAAAGCCCGAGCGCTTCGAGGCCGCCAGTGAGATCGCCGATCATCTCAAGGAAAAGCGCACGGTGGTGGTCAACCTGGAGTCCACCCACAAGGATATTGCCCGCCGCCTCATTGATTTTCTCTCCGGCGTAGCCTACGCGGGGGAGGGGAAGATCAAGAAGGTAGCGGCCAACACGTACATCATCACACCCTACTCCGTGGATATCCAGGGTGATCTGATCGACGAGCTGGAGAGCAACGGAATGTATTTTTAAGCGCCTGTTTCGTATCCCGCCGGACCGCAGGGGTTTTGAACAGGCTCTGAGGCTCCCCTCGGGAGGGGGCCGCCGGCCGCGGGCCGGCTGAGGGAGTTTTCGCGGCGGGCGCCGGCCGGATGCCCGCAGGAGAGTAGGAGGGACTGCAAACGATGATGACCCCGCAGGAGGTAGCAAACTGTACCTTTGCCAAATCAATGGTAGGCGGCTACAACATGGCCTCAGTGGACGATTTTCTGGACAAGCTGACGGAGGACTACGCCGCCTTATACAAGGAGAACGCCGCTCTGAAGGCCAAGCTGAAAATGACGGTGGACAAGATGGCGGAGTACCGGGAGTCGGAGGACGCCATTCGCTCCACGCTGCTGGTGGCGCAGAAGACCTCTGCGGCCATGATTAGCGAGGCGGAGCAGAAGCGGAACGCCATGATCGGCGACGCCGCCGCCGCCGCCCAGCGGCGCGTGGCGGAGCTGCAGCAGGAAATTGCGGAGGCGGAGCGCCGTCTGGAGTCCGTCCGCTTCCAGGTTGACAAGGAGCTGGAGACGGAGCGCCGGCGTCTGGCCGTGGGTCAGGAGCAGCTGCGCGCCTTCATCCGGGATGTCCGGGCGGTGTGCAACGAGGAGCTGGCCCAGCTGGATCTGCTGCCGGACCTGCCCCCGGAGGAACCCAAGCCCGTCATTCAGGTGATGCCGCCTGCGGCGGCTCCCGCTCCCGCCCAGGGGGAGGAGCCTGTTCCGGAGGAAGAGGAGGAAGCCCTCTCTGCGCCGCCCCAGGCGGTAAGCGCCTTCGCCCCCGTCGGCGTCCCGGCAGAGCCGGAGGACAGGGGCAGGGACCCCTTTGCGGAGGAGGGGTTTGACGATGACTCCGAAACAAGGGTATTGAATCTGGACGACCTGCAGTTTGGGCCGAATTATACAAAGGATTAAAATGAGGCGGCTGCAAAGCCGCCTCTTCCTGCAGGCCCCCCACGGCATCCCTGCGCAGTACGAATTATTCATCCTGCCGTCTGTCCCCGCCGGGCAGGGAGGAGGCGGCTTTGCCGTTTTTCACCGCCCTCCGGCTCAATCCTCCGCTTAAATTCCGTACATCCTCCAGGTGCTGCCGGATATAGTCCATTACCCGCTTTACCCCCGACTCCACGAATTCCTTCGGAAACGGATATCCCACCTGTACTGCTATCGCCACCGACTCCAGCAGCACCAGATCTTCGCCCAGCTCATTAAAATTCTCATTTAGTTCCTCAATCTGGCCCATTAGTGCATTCATGGTATATCCCCTCTTCTTTTTGTGGTTTTATATACACACATAGTATAGAGTATTTATAACCACAAGTCAAGACTTTTGGAGAAAAAAATGGAAATTTTTGCAGAACGAATCCGTGAATTACGTATAGAACACGGTCTAACCCAAGAGGAAGTCGGAAAAATCATTGGTGTAAAACGTTATGCGGTGTATTCCTATGAAAAAGGCCGGGCCTGTCCGGAAATGAAGGGTTTGGTTGCTTTAGCGGATTATTTTGACGTTTCCATGGACTATCTGGCCGGTAGAACGGATAAACGGGAGACGAACCGGTGACCATCCAGCACCTCGGGGAGTTTGGCTGGTCTATGCGGTAGGGGTCATCGATGACCACGCTGAAATAGAAACTGAAGCTGCACGAAGCGGACGGCAGTAAGGTTTAGGCCGGACAGACTGTGCCTCGGGCGTAAATTAAACGGGTAAGGAGCGGGATTCTCAAGGGGGAGTCCCCTCCCCCTTGAGCGCGTTTTTGGTCACTTTTGTCGCGGGACAAAAGTGACCCCAGGGTCCGGGGCTGGGCAAGCCCCGGGGTATCGAAAAGAAACAACCGCCCCCGCGCCGGAGGCGCGGAGAAAGGAGCCACCCTATGTCAAACCAGCCCATCATCGCCCTTCTCTACGACTTTGACAAAACCCTCTGCACCCAGGACATGCAGAACTACGCCTTTATCCCCTCCCTGGGCCTGGCCCCCGGGGACTTCTGGAAAATCGCCAACGACTTTGGCCGCCGGGAGAAGATGGACAGCGTCCTGGCCTATATGTATACCATGCTCCTGGAATCGGAGAAAAGAGGCCTCCCGCTGACCCGGCAGAGCCTGAACCACTGCGGAAGGAATATTTCCTTCTTCCCCGGGGTCACGGACTGGTTTCAGAGAATCAACAGATATGGCGGCCTCCTGGGGGTACAGGTGGAACACTATGTTATCTCCTCCGGCCTCCGGGAGATCATCGACGGCTCGGCCATCGCCGGGGAATTCAAGAAAATCTATGCCAGCGAGTTCTGCTACGACGGGGAGGGAAAGCCCGTCTGGCCCCGCCTGGCGGTAAACTTCACCGCCAAGACCCAGTTTGTATACCGCATCAACAAGGGCGTCCTGGACGTCTCCGACGACCGCACCCTCAACGACTCCATGCCCGATGACAGCAAGCGGGTGCCCTTTCCCAACATGATCTACCTGGGAGACGGCCTCTCCGACGTGCCCTGTATGAAAATGATGCGGGCCTACGGCGGTCAGGCCATCGCGGTGTATCAGGCGGTGAACCGCCCCGGAGTGGAGCAGCTTCTGCGGCAGAGGCGGGTGGACTTCATCTACCCCGCCGACTACCGGGAGGGCACCGCCCTGGAGATCACGGTAAAGAACATCATCCGGAAAATGGCCGTCAGCCAGCAGCTCTATGAGGAAAACGTCCATCAGCTCCGGTCTATTCAATAAAACAGAAGATTCTCAGGAACATCCCGCCCTTTTTTGCGTCTATAGAGACAGAGGTCACTTTTTATACCAAAAAAGGAGGAAAAATCGGATGAAGATGAAAAAGAAGCTGTGTTCTCTGCTTGCGCTCCTGTGTATCCTGTCCCTTACCGCCTGCGGCGCCAACAGCAAAACCGCCGCCGATAGCAATACCCCAAGTGCCCCGCAGGATATGCCAACGATGTCTGCCGACTCCGCCCCCAGCGCGGGCTGGGACGCGCCCATGAGCGAGGAGGGCGCGTTCCTGCCGGAGCCCTCCCCCGATGCGGGCTACGGCGGGGTGCCCGCCAACGCGAAGATCATTTACACCGCCACGCTGTCCCTGGAGACCAAGGAATTTGACGCGGCGTCCCAGGCTCTGGCCGCTCTGGTGTCGGACGTGGGCGGGTACTTTGAGAGCCGCAGCGTTGACCAGGGGCACTACCGCAGTATGGACGCCGTGGTCCGGGTCCCGGCGGCGGAGTTCCTGTCCTTTCTGGACCGGGCGGGAGAGACCGCCCATGTGGCCAACCGGGCGGAGTATCTGGACGACGTCAGCGAGGCCTACTACGATCAGGAGAGCCGTCTGACAACCCAGCGCACCAAGCTGGAGCGTCTGCAGGAGCTTCTCAGGCAGGCGCAGGATATGGAGGACATCATCACCATTGAGAGCGCCATCAGCGAAACGGAGCTGGAGATTGAGTTTCTCACCGGCAGTCTCCGGAAGTACGACAGCCAGATCAACTACTCCACCATTACCCTCTCCCTCAGGGAGGTCTACCGCCTCTCCACCGATGAGGAGGTCCCCCTGACCTTCGGTCAGCGGCTGGGCTCCGCCTTCTCTACCGGCTTCCAGCGGGGCGTGGAGGGCCTGGAAGACTTTGCCATCGGCGTGGCCCGGAACTGGGTGGGCCTGCTGATCTGGGCGGCGATCATCGCGGCTGCCGTCCTGCTCATCCGCCGTCACCTCCGGAAGAGGGCCGCCCGGCGGAGATACCCGGTACCCTCTGTTCCTCCCGCCCCTCCCGTGCCGCCGGAGGGCGAATAGGAGGACAAACAAGAGTAGTTTCCCCATACCCTGCCCGGCAGTTTTTACTGCCGGGCAGATTTCTCCTTGACAATATCGAATATCGATGTTATACTGTAAACAGAAATATCGAACATCGATATTAGGGAGGAGGGACCCCTATGGCCCGGGAAAAATTCCAGACGCTGACGGAGCAGATGTTTTATATCCTGCTGTGCCTCCAGCGGGAGTGCTGCGGGGTGGATGTGATGGACCGGGTGGCCCGGATGACGGAGAACCGGGTGACCATCGGTCCGGGGACTTTATACAGCCTGCTGGAGAGCTTCCAGACCGAGGGCTTCATTCAGGAGACCCGGGTGGAGGGACGTAAGAGGAGCTACCAGATCACCCGGCGGGGCCGGCTGCGGCTGGAGGAGGAGGTCCAGCGGCTGCGGCGGCAGACGGAGGACTATATGAGATTCGGAGAGGGGGCGTTTGCGTGAGCCGGGAAAAGAAACGGGAGCTGGCCCTGTTCCAGGCCAATGATATGGACGCCGCTGCCAGACACTTTGAGAAAATGGAGACAAAGGGGTGGCGGCTGGAGGGCATCGACAGCTGGGGATATCACTACCGCCGGGTCCAGCCGGGACAGGCCAGGTACACGGCGGCCTGCTTTCCGGACGCCTCCGTCTACGACCCCGCGCCCACGGAGGGACAGGAGACCTACATCGACTACTGCCGGGCCGCGGGATGGGAACTGGCGGGGGCCTTCGGGCCGATGCAGTATTTCCGCGCGGTCCGTCCGGACCCGGTGCCCATCGAGACCGATGAGGCGGTGAAGCTTACAGCCATCCGGCGGACCATGCGGAAGACGCTGATCCCCAGCTGCGGGGCGGGGCTCCTGATCGCCATCCTGTATCTGGTGCCGCAGGTCAGCAGCTTCCGTATAGACCCGCTGGGGTATTTCGGCTGGGATATGCACCTGAGTCTCTTGCTGCTGATGGCCGGTCTGACTCTCTACAGCGTTGGGCTGCTGGCGGATCATGGGATTTGGGTATTGCGCTCCAAACGGTCTGTGGAGGGCGGCGGGGCGTGCGTAAAACCCCACACCCGCCTGCGGAGGGCGGCGGCTGCCGGGCTGCTGGTACTGACAACGGCATGTCTGGCGCTCATGTGCCGGGATGTGATGGTCCGGAGGATAGGGTCCGCGATGGCGGTCTATCTGGTCTTTTACGCTCTGGTGATCCTGTCGGCGGGCTGGGTGCTGAAATGGATCAAGGGCAGGAGCGCCTCCCGGGGGGCGGTACGGGTGAAGTATTTTGCGTTCGCCATTGGCTGCGGGGTGCTGACGATGTTCGTGGTGGTGGTGGCTGTCCTTGTCTTCAGCGGCGGAGGGCAGCGGGAACCCGCGGAGGTTTACGTGAAGGAGTACCCCGGCGGGGAGACGATCCAGTGGAACATCTACCGGGATTCGCTGCCTGTCACGCTGGAGGATCTGGGGTATCCGGTCACGGAGGAAGACCACTGCACCTATGAGGCGGATATACGCCGGTCCTTCCTGGCCTCCCATGAGAAATACCGGCAGAGGGCCATGGCCTCCGGCAGCGATCTGCCCGAGCTGGAGTACACCGTCACCAGGATCTCCTGGGACTGGCTGCGGGAAATCTGCTGGGAGCGGTTCCTGGAGAAGAATCTGGACCCGGAGCTGTGGCCCCTGCGGGAGCTGGACCCCGCGCCCTGGGGGGCGCTGGAGGCGTACCGGCAGGACGATCTGCCGCGGTATTACCTGCTCTACCCGGACCGCGTTGTCACCCTGAACCTGTGGTCCGAGGCTTCCCAGCAGGAGATCGAAGCCGTCCTGCGGCCCCTTCTCTCCTGAAAAAACAGAACAGAGCGGCCCGGGAGTACGCCTTCCCCGGGCCGCTCTGTTCCATCTGCCTCTGGGCTATTTGCTGTAACGGAAGATCTTCTCTCCCTCTCTGACCATGCCCAGCTGATCCCGGGCAATGTCCTCGATGAGATCCAGGCTTCCGGCGTTGTCCAGATCCTCCTGGAGCTGCCGGTTGGTTTCCTGAAGCTCCGCCAGCTGCTGCGCGTAGGCCTTTTCCTGGGCGCTGGCATCCTGGAGCTGTCCGAACATGCGGTAGATCTGCACGCTGATCCCCACCAGCAGCGCCGCCAGCAGGATCACGGTGATGCGGCTTCTCGGACGGACAGCGGCCTTCTTCTTCCTCTTCTGAGGCGGGCGGGCCGTTTTCTTGCCGGACGGTGCGCTCATCTCTTCATCTCCCTCCTGCTCACCGGAGATTTTCCTCCGGCGCAGTGTAGTAAATTTTATTGTAACCCAATTCTGCCAAAAAGAAAAGACTTTTTTTCCCTTCCGCCCGCATTTTCCGAAAAATTTTTTCACCAGCCGCACCGGAAACAGCATCAGCCCCAGCCAGAACCGCCAGATGGGCCGCAGCAGCCCGCCCAGCAGGCACCAGAACAGTACCGCGCCGCCCACGATGCCCAGGATGATAAAGATGCGCAGCTCTCCGTCCCCGGCCATGACGAACAGGAAGACGGCGCAGGCCGCCGTAAGGCAGAAGAGGGCGTCCAGCACTCCCCCCCAGAGCCGCCCGCCCAGGCTCCGCAGCACCCCCAGCAGGTCGTAGATCAGCCCCAGCACAGCCCCCAGCGCGATGGACTGGAGGAAAAGGGCCAGCTGTTCGGAGACATAATTTCCCATAGCCTCAGCCGAACAGCCGCCGGAGGAGTCCGCCCTGCCCTCTGGGGGCGGTGTCCTCATAGAGCAGGGTATGGATAGACCCGTCCACATGAAGCTCTCCGCCGTCCAGGTTCAGCTTTCCGATGTGGAGACCGGCGCCGCCTACCACCAGGGTACCGGCGGTCGTGTTCATCACGATCTCCTCCTCATCGAAGCGCTCCACCTCCTCCACACCGGAGACCAGCAGTCGTTCTCTTCCGTCCAGCTCCAGCCGGTGCTGCATTCCGCTCAATTCATCATACGGCATAGAATGATCCCCCTAAGATACATGGTTATTTCATGTATATGGGGGGTCTGTCCAATTTATGCCAGTGAGGCGGCCCCGCGGGCCGCAAGTCCACAACAGACGCCGCAGCTCAGGAGACAACCTCCCGGTACATGGCCGCCGCCTCCGCCTTACCGGCATTTTCACTCACGGCAGCCACCTCCACGGTAAGGACCTTCTGCCCGAACCGGATGGAGATCACATCTCCCTCCTTGACCTCATAGGAGGCCCGGGCCACCTTTCCATTGACCGTGACCCGCTCGTTGTCACAGGCTTCGTTGGCCACCGTCCGCCGCTTAATCAGCCTGGAAACCTTCAGATATTTGTCCAGCCGCATAAAAAACTCCTTTCAGAACCTGTATTCACAATCAGAAAGGGCGCGGCTTTCACCGCGCCCATGGCAAATCAATTTACTTGGCGACGACGTCCTTGAGCGCCTTGCCGGGCTTGAAGGAGGGAACCTTGGTGGCGGGGATCTGAATCTCCTCCTTGGTCTTGGGGTTGCGGCCAATGCGGGCCTCTCTCTTCTTCACCTCGAAGGTGCCGAAGCCCACCAGGCGGACCTCGTCGCCCTCAGCCAGGGCGGCGGTAATGGCGTCCAGAGCGGCGGTGACCGCAGACTCAGAATCCTTCTTGGACAGGGCGGCCTTCTCCGCCACGGCATTGATTAGTTCAGACTTGTTCATCGAGCTACTCCTTTGTATTTATATTCCTTTTAGTACAGAAACGTCCGCAGTTTTCCACGAGCGCTGTATCGCTTTTACTAATTTATCATATTTTTCCCGCAGTTGCAAGGTTTTTATCCCAAAAAAACTGGTTTAATTCTTAAAATATTGCTCAAATTCTCCGCCAGCGTCCCTATTTGCTTCCATCGTCCGCCTGGGACGGACGCAGGAAGGTTTCCGCCAGCGCTTCGCCCAGCAGCCGCGCGGACAGCAGGGCCTCGTCCAGCGAATTGCCCGCCGCCCCCATTTCCACCAGCAGCGCCCCCGGTGAAACATGCTGGTTGTACCGGGAATTGCGCACGGAAATAGGCCGCATCAGCGTGGGATAGTCCTCCAGGAGCCTCTGCTGGAGAGCCGCCGCCAGCTTCAGATTTTCCTGCCAGTCCGGATGCTCCAGCCCGCCGCCGTCAGTGCCGATGATAAAAGACATCTGGGCGGCGTTCACTCCCGCCACACCGCTGACCACCTTATAAGGGCTTCCGTCCGCGTCAGAGATGGCGTCCCGGTGGACATCCAGCACCAGGGAAATGGAGGGATGCTCCTCCATCGCCTTCTCCGCCGCCGTCAGGGACCGGCCATAGGCCCCGCTGTACTCCGGATAATCGTGGAGCGCCGTGTCGTGGAGGACCTCGATCCCCGCCTCCTCCAGCACTGCGGCGATTTCGCCGCCCACCCGCACCACATTGAAGTCGCAGTCTGTGGTCCTGCTCTCGCTGGTGGCCTCGTACTCCTGCCCCGGAGGCATGGTATAGGCCTCGCTGCCGTGTGTATGGACGATCAGCACCTTGGGCCCCTCCTCCTCCGACAGCCGGGCGGCAAAGGACCCGTCAAACATGTCCGCGTCAAAGCTCTTGTCCGACCGGTTGTTGATGTACACATCCCCCGTCACCACATATCCCTCCGGGGATGAGGGTGTCAGCGTCCTGGCCTGCACCCCGTTGTCCGCAAACACCAGCGGCATCTCCGCCTGGGAGGGCTCCTCGGGAATCGGGACGCTGGGCGCCTCCGGCCCTCCCGTTTCCTCCTCCCCGTCCGCCGGCTTCCCGGCGCCGGGAGGCACGCTGTCGTCCTCCTCCTCGGTTCGCCGCAGCTCCAGCACCGCCTCCCGGCCGGAGAGGAGTACGGGGCTCTGCCCGATGGCCAGCGCGGCCCCGGCGGGCAGGGTCCCTCCGCTCCACATGCCCTCCAGCTGCCCCCTGAGGATGCTCAGGGCCAACTGTCCCTGTTTCCCCAATATCTCCCATGCGGAGGAAAAGTCGGTGCTGGCCGCCGTCGCGGCCACCACGTAGATGATTGCCGCAGATGCCAGCAGGGCGGTCACGCGCCGCCGCCACTGCGGTCTGGGTCTTCTCCGGATTGTCATAGCTATGCCGGGCCTCCTTGTTCTTGATTGCTTGTCCCAGCATATTCCCGATCCCTTCCGGTTATGCCTGCAAGGCGGCACTTTTCCACAACAGCCGCCCGTTTCCCATGGACAGCCCCAGAAGGAGTGTAACGGCGTATGTGGAGGGTGTCCATGCAGTACAAGCATGGACACCCCATGACCGGCAGAAAATCAGTGGAAAAATTTTATCCTCTATGCTACAATACACTACAGATGCCCTCAAAGGCTGTTGTGGAGATAATTGAAAATGAAATTGCGAAGATTTTTGTATGCGTATCTTGCCCTGTGGCTTGCTTTTCCCTGTGTGATATTCATTATTTGGGTACAGAATTATGAACTATTGATTGGAAGCACAGGAACGGCATTTTTTATCCAGAGCATATTGAACTGCATTGCGGCGTTTTGCGGAATAACGCTTGCGTTTCTGCATTATCGAGAAACCAAAAAAGCACTGAAAAATAAAGTTATACTTGCGGTGATTGCTGGTGGTGTGGCCCTTGTATTGTTATGCTGGAATTTTCTTTGTGTCCTTCTTAATGGGGAGGAGGAATACCATAGCTTCACTTCACCAGACAACACGCATACCATCGTTATCATGGAAAATGTCAGCTTGATTTCCGGGCAAGTTGTTTTGTATGAGCGGGTCAATCCATTTCTGATTTATCCAAAAGAACGCATTATCACCGATGATGGACATAGACCAATCTGTGCTGGAGAATACTCGCTTGTTTGGGATGGAGATACAGTGATATTATCGGTTTCTGATGGGGCCGGAGGGAGCGAAACAATATCAGTTGCATTGGATGAGCGTTGAAAGCAGGAGGGAACCGTGGGATTGGCTTATTTTTTCATTTTTATTACGATATTAGGGGCGGCAGGGATAGCAGTTGTTTTGCTAAAAGCGGCGTGGGAAATCTGGAAAAAGGCGCGATTCAAATTTTTGGCACTTATCCCTTTGCTTTTGGGTGGTTTCTGCGCTTTTGTCGCACTTTATGTTTTGGCAATCATTTTGAGAGAGGGATTTTATTCATTCTGATGGGCCAAGTCCAAGAATGAATATCTTATAGGCTTATGATTTGAATTTTATGTTTGATTTCTTCTGCATCATCAAAAGCCATAAACATGGTTGTAATTAAATCACGTCCATCACTTGTAACAAAATAATTTGACAGATTGGTAATCTCTCCGCTGATATGATTTCCCCATGGAGGCTGCTTTGACAAATCATCAATATCCCATATAACATCGGATGGAGGAAGTTTCCTCAATGTTTTTTGGATTTTTTTCAGTTCTTTTCTTGCAAGCGGAACATCTGTCCACTCCAGCCCAATGTGGTAAAGGTCATTCATCAAATAAGGGAATTTACTTCCCCACAGTCCTTTTTCCAACCTGTAACATATGGTAGAAAAAAAGGCGTGCAAAAAGTCACCCTGGCCGACTTGATACCACAAGAAATCAATACGGAAACCAGTAGCCATAACGCCTATCCACCTTCGCACAAATAATTTATCTATTTCATTTTAGCATATCAATACAAATATAACAAGAACATTGAAACGCTCCCGTCAAAATTGGCGGGAGCATTTTTCATGGAAAGCGTATAACAAGCCGGCGCAGACGAGAACCAAAACGGGGGCGGGGCGCGAGGGTAACGGGCTTGCGCCCCTACTTTTTCCCCGCAGCCCCGCAGGGCGCAGGATATGGAGCGGTAACAGACAGGGCGGCGGGGATAATAAAATGTCTATTGCCGTCGCCCTGTTTTTGACTTTTATTTATCTGATAAATCGCGAGTTATTTATTCTTCAAGCCATTCCAAATGCTCATCATGAGGAAATGGTCTTTTCCAATCCACCTCATTTGCCTGTGCTTTCAGCAATAAATCTTTTTTATTCCTGAGCAGTTGGCGGTTCATCTTACGGAGAACATACGCCGCACCCATTTGGCTGTCTGAGCCGTCATAATCGTCATCAAACAAGAACGAAAACAGCAAGTCCGCTAAATCCTCATCATTTTGATATTCCATGAAAAAGGTTTCTATCTGCTCGCTAAATTGGTAGCAGCTTTGTACCAAATATTCGTACAAACGCTCCTTATCCCACATTCCATCTATAATGGGACAATCTTTCTGCAAATCCTCCCAAGTTTTGTAATACATGATTGCACTCCTTATTCAGTTAGTTTGCTGATCCAGGTATAGCATATCTTTTCGCCGCAGGCAATCCTCGTTCTATGTCCGTTCCGCCTACCCAGACCGTCAAAACCCTTTCATTCTTTCACCCACGCTCTTTTCAGCGCCCCCGCCAGCTCCGGGATATCCTCGTCCCTCAGTCCCGCATATCCCAGGATCACACAATTCTCCGGACACCTCTCCCGCCGCTCCATATAATACTCACTAAGCCCCCGCACCCTGACCCCCTCTCTCAGCGCGGAAGCCGCCATCTCCCTTTCCCCCGGCCCCCCGGGCAGGGTCAGCAGCAGATGGAGCCCCGTGTGCCTCCCCGCCAGCCGGATGTTCTCCCGTCCAAATTCCTCCTCCAGCGCCGCCGCCATACCCATGATGGCCGGTACATTCTCCGTTCCGGCGCGACGGTCCTGCTCCTGGTCTCCGCCCTCTATCAGTCGGGTCATGGGGATTCCGCTACGGGCATACAACGCCCCGATCCCCTTCGGTCCCTGGAATTTGTGGGCGGACAGGGATAGCAGATCAATATTCTAGACCTTTACGTCAACGGGGAGGTGGCCCGCCGCCTGTACCGCATCCGTGTGGAATGTAACGCCCTTTTCCCAGTATCAACGCCAATTTGAAATTGTAAGAAAACGCCGAAGAAATTTTGTAGTTTTTCGGCGGGGGGGTAACAGAATCAGTTATTTCCTTGCAGGAAAAGAGTGTTCACGATTTGCTGTTTCTGGCGCATAAACTCCTTGCGCTCCTTCAGGCGGTAAGACTCGCCCTTGATGTTAATGACAGTGCAGTGATGCAGTACACGATCCAGGATGGCGGAGGCGATGGTGACGTCGGCAAAGACCTCGTTCCACTGGGAGAAAGTCTTGTTGGAGGTAAAAACGGTGGACGTTTTCTCATACCGTCTGGCAATGAGCTGGAAGAACAGGTTTGCACCCTGGATGTCCATGGGGAGGTAGCCGATTTCGTCAATGATGAGCATCCTGTACTTGGACAGAACCTTGAGCTTATCCGGCAGACGGTTCTCAAAGTGGGCCTTCTTGAGCTGTTCAATGAGTTGGTGGCAGTTGATGTAGTAGGTGGAGAACCGGTGCTGTGCTGCCACCAGGCCCAGGGCGGAGGCCAGATGGGTCTTGCCCACGGGCATGGTGTAAAATTCTGTGTAAGCGATATTCGACAAAGCCAAGGATGGCACTG
>JAAZZJ010000230.1 GCA_014237695.1 Oscillospiraceae bacterium
GGACGAGGTGGCCCGGGTCATGCGGCTGATGGAGGCCGTCTTCCGGTCGGCGGAGGAAAAGCGCGTCGTCCGGTTTGAGGAATGACGAGGAGGAAAACGACATGATGAAATTACCGGTAGCAGTGCAGCTATATTCCGTAAGGGAGCAGGCTGCCGCAGACTTTGACGCCGCTATGGGCGAGCTGGCCCGGATGGGGTACGGCGGCGTCGAGCTGGCGGGACTGTACGGGAAAAGCCCCGAGGAGATCCGTGCGGTTCTGGACCGCTGGGGGCTGAAAGCCGTCAGCGCCCATGTTCCCTACGACGAGTTTGCCCGGGACCTGGAGGGGACGGTGGAGGCATACCGGAAAATCGGCTGCCAGTACGCAGCGGTCCCCTATCTGGGCGGAGACCGGTGGTATGGCGGCAGTCAGTATCAGGAGACGCTGTCTTTCCTGGCCGTTATCGCGGGGAAGTGCAGGGAAGCCGGGATGCAGCTCCTCTATCACAACCATACCCACGAATTTGCCAGGACGGAAGAGGGCGGCTGTCAGCTGGACGCCTTTTATGGGGCGGCGGAGACGGCGGAGCTGGCCACGGAGCTGGATCTGTGCTGGGTGAAGGTTGGCGGCGCGGACCCCGCGGAATACCTGCGCAGGTACAGCGGCCGCTGTCCGCTGGTGCATATGAAGGACTTCGTCCGTGGGGATAAGGTGACGCTGGTTGCTCTGGGGGACGGAGAACTGGGTGTTGGCGAAGCCGCGGCCCAAGCCGCAGAGAGCGGCGCGGAGTGGCTGGTTGTGGAGCAGGACGATCACCACTTTGGGTCTCCGATGGAGAATATGAAAAAGAGCATTGACTGCTTGAAAAAGCTGTAACAGGAGGAATCATCATGAAAACATTAAAAGCCGGTATCGTAGGATGCGGCGGCATCGCCAACGCCAAACATCTGCCCGCCATGAAGAAAAACGGACACTTTGAGATCGTGGCTTTCTGTGATCTGATCGAGGAGCGGGCCGTCAAGGCGAAAGCGGAGTACGGAACGGAGGATGCCCGGGTCTATACCGATTATCAGGAGCTGGTCAGGGAAGAGCTGGATGTGGTGTATGTACTGACCCCCAACAGCGCCCACGCGCCTGTGACCATCGCCGCCCTGCGGGCGGGCAAGCATGTCATGTGTGAAAAGCCCATGGCAAAGACTTACGCGGAGGCCAAGGCCATGGTCGAGGCCGCCAGAGAGACAGGAAAGATTCTCACCATCGGTTACCAGAACCGCTACAGGGGAGACTCCCAATATCTGAAGAGAGCCTGTGAGAGCGGCGACCTGGGAGAGATCTACTACGCGAAGGCCCACGCCATCCGCAGAAGAGCGGTCCCCACCTGGGGCGTGTTCCTGGACGCGGAGAAGCAGGGCGGCGGTCCGCTGATCGATATCGGCACTCACGCCCTGGACCTGACGCTGTGGATGATGGACAACTACGAGCCTGCCTCCGTCACCGGCTCCGTGTTCCGCAAGCTGGCGGATCAGAAGGAAACCGGGAACGCGTGGGGCGACTGGGATCCGGAGGTGTTCACGGTGGAGGACTCCGCCTTTGGGTTCATCAAGATGAAAAACGGCGCAACGATCCAGCTGGAAGCGTCCTGGGCTCTGAACAGCCTGGAGGTGGACGAGGCCAAGACCAGCCTCTGCGGCACAAAGGCCGGCGCCGACATGAAGGACGGGCTCCGGATCAACCGGGTGCAGTACGGCCGTCAGTGCGTGGAAAAGCCGGATCTGGCTGCGGGCGGCGTGGATTTCTTTGACGGCGCGGCCGAGAGCGTGCAGGAGGTGGAGCAGCGGGTCTTCTATGACGCCATCGTGAATGGAAAGCCGCTGACCGTGGAGCCCGAGCAGGCGCTGGTGGTGACGCAGATCCTGGAGGCGGTCTACGAGTCCGCCAAGACGGGCAAAACCGTGTATTTTGACTGAGGTGTCTGCCATATCGGATAGGTCCGGCGGCAGTGAAAGGAGCGGAATATGAAAGTAACGGTATGGAACGAAAATCTCCACGAGAAGGAGATTCCTCTGGTGACGGAGCTGTACCCCGGAGGACTCCATGGGTACATTGCCGGATTTCTGAAGGGGCCGGAGGTTGAGGTGCGGACGGCGACCCTGGATGATCCCGGCTGCGGGCTGACGGAGGATGTGCTGGCGGATACGGACGTGCTGGTGTGGTGGGGACATGTTGCCCATGACCGGGTGCCGGATGAGGTCGTGGACCGGGTGCAGCGGCACATCCTGTCGGGTATGGGCCTGGTGGTGCTTCACTCCGGGCACCACTCCAGGATCTTCCGCAGGATGCTGGGGACCACCTGCAACCTGAAATGGCGGGATAACGCCAGGGAACGGCTTTGGACGGTGAAGCCCAACCACCCCATCGCGGCAGGTATCCCGGAGACCTTCGTACTGGACTGCGAGGAAATGTACGGGGAGCCCTTCGACATTGCGGAGCCCCAGGAGACGGTTTTCATGGGCTGGTTCAACGGCGGGGAAGTCTTCCGCAGCGGATGCACCTGGGTTCGTGGGAATGGGAAGATCTTCTACTTCCAGCCGGGGCATGAAACCAACACGGGTTTTCAGAACACCCACGTTCAGCAGATCATCAAAAACGCCGTCCGGTGGGCCTGTCCTATTCGGAGAGTGGAGCTGGCATGCCCTCATTTTGAGGCGCTGGAGGCATAAGCGGTTTTGCCCGGCGGTCATGCTCCGAAGCAGAGGGGGCGCCGCTCCGCATTCCGCTGAAGGCCTTCCGTATGTCCCGGAGCGGTAAAGCTGCGCGGAACGCTCTGACTGAATATATGCAATCCATTGTCAGAGGGGATAGGGATGTGCTTTCCGGGCAGGCCTGCCTCCGGCAGATCCGGGGCCGGTGTGCCGGACGGAGGGAGAAGACGGTAAGCATGTATGAATTGATCCCGCTCTCACAGCGGAGCTGCCATATCCAGAGTCCGGCGAAGATCAGGCTGCTATTGCATATAAATGGAATCGCCGCAGGCTTTCGGCCTGCGGCGATTCCATTTTGCAGGGCGGGGCCTACGCCAGACCCGCCACCGCCACGAACACGTTTGAGATCTCGTACCAGGCCGCAAAGTCCACGCTGCCAGTCTGGGGCAGATGGAAGACCTTCTGAAACGCCGTCACCGCCGTCTGGGTGGCGGGGCCGTAGACCCCGTCCGCCGGAATTTTGGGGATGGCGGGGTAGTTGTCAGAGATGCGGTTGAGCTGGTTCTGGATGGTCCGCACGTCCTCCCCCTCGCTGCCAACAGAGAGGACCTGACCGCCATAGGACAGGGGTACGCCCTCCACCTTCTCCGCGCTTTTCAGGTAGATGTCCGAGCCGTAGTATTTGCGCAGGATGCTCACCGCGTCCCAGCCCTGTTCCCCAAGGGCCTGAGAGCCCCACTGGCTCAGACCGCCGCACTGGACCCGCCGCCCGTCGCAGTACTGGGTGAACAGGGGCTGGGAGATGCCCTCTTTCGTGACGTAGGTGGTGAAGAGATCGTCCACCACCACGCCGATCTCCTCGAAGATGGTCCGTCCATAGGAGAAGGACTGGTCGAAGGCGGTGGAGCTGGTGATGGTGAAGTCGTACCCCTTCCCCCGGTACCACTCGGTATACACCCGGTTGAGGGTGAAGGAAATGATGGCCAGCACGTTGGCCTTGATGGCCTCCGTCTTCCAGGTGGAGTAGATCTCGCTGCAGGCCACGTTTTTGATGTAGTCCTTGAACCGGACCCAGTAGTTAGAGGCGGCAGGGTCGTCTGGCCGTCCGCTATGTACCACGATATACTCCGGGATCACCGGTTCCGGCAGCACCACCAGGCCCGACTGATCCGGCAGAGGCTTGACCTCCTCCTCCGGCTGGCGGGTGGAGGGCGGTCCCCACAGGGCATGGGGGGCCAGCAGCAGGTTGCGCACGTTAAAGCTCCCGTTCCGGGCCGGGGACAGGGCCGCCCGCTGGATGGACCGCCCGGTGGGCAGCACCTCCACGCCGCCGATGTGCAGGGTCTCCCGCCCTTCAGCGGTAATGGTGACGTTGTAGACGGCGTAGGGACGCTGCTGTCCCGCCTCCCCCTCGGCCACCGACAGCTCCATGGGTGGCGCGGGCAGCTCGATGAAGGGGGTCTGACCGGAGGCGTCGGTAGCGGCCTCCTCCAGGATCTGACCGTTTTCCGGGTCAGTGATGCGTACCAGGGCGCCGGGGATGGGCTCCGGCGTCTCCCCCGCCGTCACAAAAATTTGCAGATTGCCTGTGTCCAGGTAAGCTGGATTCATAATGGCAGTCCTCCT
>JAAZZJ010000231.1 GCA_014237695.1 Oscillospiraceae bacterium
TGGGCTCGTCCAGGATGACTACCGGGGCATCCTTATACAGCGCCCGGGCAATTGCCAGCTTCTGCCCCTCGCCGCCGGAAATCTCCACGCCGCCCTCCTTCTGCTGGAAAAGGCCGGTTGCCAGTTTTTCCGGCATCTGCTCCACCCGCTCCCGCAGTCCCGCCTGCTCCAGGCACGCCCAGACCCGCCGGGGGTCGTAGTCCACGCTGGCGGCCACGTTTTCCCCCAGCTCCATGGAGAACAGCTTGAAATCCTGAAAAACCACCGACAGCAGGGACAGGTACTCCCCATAGTCGTACTTGCGGATATCGATGCCGTTGAGTAAAATCGCTCCCTCTGTGGGATCATACAGGCGGCAGAGGAGCTTGATAAACGTGGTCTCCCCCGCCCCGTTGGGGCCTACGATGGCCAGCTTCCGGCCCTTGGGCAGATGGCAGCTCACATGCCGCAGGCTCCATTGCTCCTGATTGGGATAGCGGAAACTGACATCCCGGAATTCCAGGTCATAGTCGCCATCATCCCGCTTCTCCACAGGGAGGGTGCCGTTGTACTTCTCTGAGGGAGTGTCCAGGAAATCCACATATTCCTTAAGGTACTTACGTTGGAGGTCCAGTTGGCCCATCAAATCCACCGCTTCCCGCACCGCCCCGGCCAGGGCCGTGATGGCCCCCACCTGCATGGACACCATGCCCACCGTAATGAGACCCGCCATGGCTTTCAGTCCCACGAAAAGATAGGCGATGAGTACCGTGGTCAGGTTCACCACCGCCACAAGACTTTGGATGGCTTGGGTGCGCAGACCAAAAGTCTTTGCGTGTTTGCAAATGTCATCCACTACCCGCTCATACTTGTCCATCAGCATGTCACTGATGCGGTAGGTTCGCTGGTCCTTGCCCTGCCGGTAGTCCTCAACGATACGGCTGAGGGCTCCCCCGCGGCGGTTTCCGTCCACATTGATGTTATACCACTCCAGGTTCACTCGGTTGGCCCATTTGGTCAGTGGTACACAGGCCAGAGGCGCCGCCAGGGACAACGTCACCGCTGCCAAAGCCAGCCAGGGAGAATTCAGCGTCCGGGCCCAGACATTCCCATCCGCAGGGAGAGGAACGCTGACAAAGAGGCGGCTGACGGTGATGAGGGCATAGAGTATCGTAAGGCCGTGGCACAGAAGCTCGGAGAGGTTCCAGACAAACTCGAAAAAGCTTCCCCTGCTGGTGCAGCCCTCCTCTGCACGGGCTTTTTTGTCCATAATCTCTTGTGTTTCTAACTGCTGATAGTCCATGGTCATGCACTTCTCCGTCATGGCCCCAAGGGCCAGCTCGTCGGCGGTGAGCGCCTCCGCCCGGCAGAGCCAGCGCAGTACACGGCTGCTGCACCCCAGTGCAAAGTCCAGTCCGATCATCCACCAGACCAGTACCATGACTCCCTCGTCACTTGTTAAGAGACGGTCCAGAATGAGAGCGCCAAAGATGATGTTTACGAAAGGAAAGGCACTCTCCAATACAGCGGTAAACAGCGCCGCCGGGAGCGTAGCGGGATGTTTGCACTGTACCAGGGCAATCAGCCGGCGGCAGTCCCGAAAAAAACCATTTTTAGGCGTTTTCATGCTGCGCCTCCTTTTCGTCGCGGTAGTAAGAACTCTGGAGCTGAAAGAGTTCCGCATATTTCCCGCCCTGTTCCAGCAGCTCCCGGTGTGTGCCCACCTCGGCGGCGCGGCCATGTTCCATGTATACAACCCGGTCGCAGAACTGGGTGGAGCTGAGGCGGTGGGAGATAAATACGCTGGTCTTTCCCCCTGTCGTCTGGGCATACTTCTGGTAAAGATCCGCCTCTGCCAGAGGATCGAGGGCAGCGGTGGGCTCATCCAGAATGAGCAGGGGCGCGTTCTTGTACAGCGCCCGGGCAAAAAGCAGGCGCTGCTGCTGCCCGCCGGAAAGATTTACTCCGTCCCGCTCCAGCTGCTGGGTGATGGAAGTGTCCAGCCCCTTAGGCAAAGCCTCCACCGCCTCCTTCAGCCCTGCCTGCTCCAGACAGGACCAGACCCGTGCGTAGTCATAGTCCTCCCGACCGGAGACGTTCTCCCCGATGGTGAAGGGGAGAATGTTCACATCCTGATACAACGTCCCAACCAGTTGGAGGTACTCGGCAGCATTGAAGTCCGTGGTGGGTATACCGCCCACCAGAATTTCACCGCTGTCCGGCTTGTAGAGTCCGGAGAGAAGTTTGACCAGCGTGGTCTTGCCTGCGCCGTTGAGTCCCACCAGGGCAATTTTCTCCCCCGGGCGGATGGTGAGAGACAGGTGATCGATCACCGGCCTTTCCTGTCCAGGGTAGGTAAAGGTAACGTCCCGCAGTTCCACTTGGGGCGGACATTTGACTTGGGAGACGTCCGTTCCGGATCCGTGGTTGAGTACGTCCTTCTGTTCCAGAAAGTCCCGCAGATCGTCCACCTCCAAGGTCTCATAGCGCCAGTCATCGCTGGTGGCCACAAACTCGTTGAGCCAATTTGTGAACGTAGAGATGATGCCGATGGTCAGGGTGAATCCCGCCGCGTCAATATTTCCGGCCAGGAAAGCCCCTACCAGCATGGCATAAGCCAAGGCGTCCCGGGCCACCAAAAACACACTGTCACTGACCGAGCGCAAGGCTCTTCGTCCGAAGGACTGCCGCCGCCACTTATCCCGGCCCATGACACAGGCATTGTGAGCGTTCATGAGCCACTTTTCCATGCGGTAAAGGCGGATATCCTTGCCATTGACGGGCTGCTCTCCCTCTCGCCGCAGGTACTTTTGGCCTTGAAGCCAGGTGTCCGCCACCGACCTTGTCCGTATGTTGAAGCACCAGGCCCAGTAGGCGATGAGGTAGTTGGCTCCAGTCATTGCCAGCAGCACCAGAAGGATGCGCCAGTCCAGCCGCACCGCCGCCGCCCCATACAGCACCATGCCGGTGAGGTTGAGCAGCCACGGCTCCAGATGCCGGAGCATTCCCTCCACACCGACATTATTGCCGTGTAATGCCGCACTGGCGGTGGCCGCCTTTTTCTGCCCCTCCGGCGATTCCAGCAGGCAGAAGTCCATCGTAAGCGCCTTGCGGAATTGGACCGGCACGAAGGTCCGGGCACGAAAGCGCATATTCTTCAAGCCCATCACTTGAGTCAGATACCCGCTGAGCGCCGTCCCCAGGGCGTACAGGGCCATTAACCCTAAGACCGCCGTCAGATACTGTCCCATACTTCCACCTCTGGTCAGCGCGGCCACCGCCGCCGTGGGCAGCAGCGTTGCTACTACCGGCAGCGCCAGCTTCACCGCCAGCGCTGCCGTTAAAGCCGGCAGATACGTGCGGTCCGCCTTTGTTACATGGCGCAGCAGATACAGGACATTTGCCGCTGTTGAGTGCCGCTTTTTTCCTTCCAAAAAATCCCTCCTTCCTGTTCGCCGACCAGTATAGCATATCCTCCCATAAAAAAACGAATCCGTGCGCGAATTGCAGAAATTCGGGCACGGATAGCATATACGCTTTGTGTATGGGGATATCTACAAAGGCAGCAGGACCTCTGTGGCAAATACGCCGGGTTCGTTTTGGCGATTGACGTAGCCGCCGTATTTCTCCACCACACGGTCAATGCGCTTGAGGCCGTGGCCGTGATTGCCCCGTTTGGCAGAAATATAGGCAGAGTCAATCGTTCGTACAGTCTCTGCCGTGGCGTTGGAGATAGAAATGTAAAGCTGCTGCTTGAGTACGCCGATGTAGAGCCGCAGGAAGCGTCCGCCCTCCTCCACCTTTTCACAGGATTCCATGGCGTTGTCGATGAGATTGCCTAGGATAACGCACAGGTCGATGTCGGACACCGTAAGGCTCCCGGGCACCGTGGCCTTGAAGCTGAGGTCAATGTCCTGCTTCAGCACCAGGGAGAGCTTGGCGTTCAGGATGGCGTCCACGCTGACGTTGCCCGTCTCCGCCAGGGCGCGGATGCCGTCCAGGTCGTTCTCCAGACGGTCCAGATATTCCCTTGCGCTCTCGCTCTGGCCCATATCCAAACGGGCCTTGAGGGTTTGCAGGTGGTTGTGATAATCGTGCCGCCAGCCCCGCATGGTCAGGTACAGGTTCTCCACCTCCGCGATCTGCCGGGCCAGCAGCTTGTTCTGATAGGAAGCGATACGCCGGTCGCTGCGCCGCAGCAGCACCCATACCGCCGCCGCGACGGCCCCCGCTGCCGCTGCCGCCAGACCGGCGGCTAGCAGGATGATCCAAGGCTTCATGTC
>JAAZZJ010000232.1:0-298 GCA_014237695.1 Oscillospiraceae bacterium
CCAGGATACGACAGATTTTGCAATATTTCCGCCCGGCGTACTTCCGCTGGACGGAAAATCTTATCGACAAACTGTAAAATATACTTGACAAACTATCCTGTTTGTTTTACAATAGCGGCAGAAAGGGGCGATAGAAATGAGCGAGGAGACTAAGACCGTCATTACCGCAGCTTTGCTGATATTCGCGGCGGCGGCATGGATATGGCCGCTGGCCTTGGGCATCCACCTGGAACAGGAAGCGCGGAAGAAGCGGAACGAGCCGCCAGAATACGACGAGCGCCAGCGCATCGCCCGGCTG
>JAAZZJ010000232.1:308-4256 GCA_014237695.1 Oscillospiraceae bacterium
CGGGGAATCATGCGCTGTATGCGTTGCTGAGCTTTCTGCTGGTCTGGACGATCGCGGATCAGTTCGGGAGGTTCGACTGGAGCAGCTCCATGCTGGATATGACCTTGTGCGCGTTGCTGCTTTCCTGGAGCGTCTGGGCGGGGGACTGTATTCTGCATGATGGGTTTGTCAGCTGGAAAGACAAGCGCAAGGATGCAAACGCATCGGTGCTGGTGTATTGCATCTCCATGCTTTCCTTTGTTCGAGCGTTCTGTGCCTCTGAGGTCTGTGCGTCATGGGTGCCGTTTCTGTTTGCCTGTGGAAACGCGGCAGTAATGACGGCCGTAGTCATTTGGAAGGTACGAAAGGAAAAGCGGGCCACAGCAGAGGAAGCGCCATGAAGAACCTCCGACTCCGCGCCGCCCGCGCGGCAAAGGGACTGAGCCAGCAGGCGCTTGCCGACCTGGTAGGCGCGTCCCGCCAGACTATCAACGCCATCGAGCAGGGAGATTATAACCCCACCATCAATCTGTGCATCGCTATTTGCCGGGTGTTGGACAGGACCTTGGACGATCTGTTCTGGGATGAAGAGCAGGCAGACGGCTGAGTCGTCAACACACCGCAGTGTCTCGGAGGGGCCCCCCAGCACGGCGTGAGCCGTGCGGCCGATGATAGAGCAAAAAAATACAGGGCGAAGCGAACGCTTCGCCCTGTGCCGTGTTTGCGTAAAGACGAGCCGTGGGAAGGAGCAGGCACTCCATCCCACGGCCCGTAGGGCAATTAAAAAGTTTTTCTTTTGATACTTTTCTTTGTTCACAAAGAAAAGGATGTCTGCCGTATTATTTCCCGAAGTTTTCGATGATCTCGACGATCTCCGCGCCGATTCTCTGCTGGGCCTCCTTGGTGGCGGCTCCGATGTGAGGCGTGCAGGAGACGTTGGGGTGGGAGTACAGCGCCGCGTTGGTGGCGGGCTCGTCAGCGTAAACGTCCAGTCCCGCAGCACGGACCTTGCCGGAGATCAGAGCCTCCAGCAGATCGTCCTCGTTGACGTTGTCGCCCCGGGAGGTGTTGACGAACACCACGCCGTCCTTCATTTTCTCGATGTTCTCCTTGCAGATGAGCTTCACGCCGTTCAGCGAAGGGGTATGCAGGGAGATAAAGTCCGACCGCTCAAGCAGCTCGTCCAGTTCCACATACTTCATACCGATCTGCTCCTCGATGCCGGGAACGTGGAAGATGTCCTGAGCGATGACCTCCATACCAATGCCCTTGGCCATGCGGCCCAGGGCCTGGCCGATGCGGCCGAAGCCGATAATGCCCAGAGTCTTGCCGCCCAGCTCGATGCCCTTGCCGTAGACCTTCTTCTCCCATTTGCCCTCACGCATGGTGTGACCCGCCACGGAGAGAAAGCGGGCGCAGGAGAACATGTGCCCCATAGCCAGCTCCGCCACGGAGTTGGAGGAGGCGCGGGGCGTATTCTTTACCGTGATCCCCGCTTCCTCGGCGTATTTCACGTCGATGTTGTCCACGCCCACGCCGCCGCGGATGATGAGCTTCAATCTCCCGGTCTTGGCCTCGTCAATGTGAGGGGCTCTCACCTTCGTTGCGCTGCGGACGATCACCGCGTCAAAATCCTTCAAAGCCGCGCCCAGCTCCTCGGGGGGGAAAAACTGTTCCGTTACTTCATGGCCGTTCTTTTTCAATTGCTCGAGGGCGGTCTTGTCCATGCCGTCAGTTACAAGTATCTTCATGATTTTCTTCTCCATTCAAAAATTTTCAGGCATTTTCCGGTCAGCCGTTTTCTTCCTCAAATTTCTTTAAGAACTCCACCAGCGCCTCCACGCCTTCCTTAGGCATGGCGTTATACACGGAAGCCCGGAGCCCTCCGACGCTCTTGTGGCCCTTCAGGTTGTCGTACCCCGCCGCCTTGGTGGCGGCGACCACCTTGGCGTCCAGCTCCTTGTTGCCAGTGACAAAAGGAATGTTCATCAAAGAGCGGAACTCTTTGTCCACCGTGCCGGTGAACATCTTCGAGGAATCCAAAAAGTCATACATGACCTTGGCCTTGGCGATGTTCCCCTTCTCCATCTCCTCCAGCCCGCCGATGCTCTTGAGATACTTGAACACCTTGCCGCAGCAGTAAATAGCCCAGCAGTTAGGAGTGTTGTACATGGACCCGTTGTCCGCATGGGTCTTGTAGCTCATGTAGACAGGGGTCCTGGGGTCCAGATCCTCCCGGATCAGGTCCTCCCGGATGATGACCACCACCATGCCGGCGGGGCCCACGTTCTTCTGGACACCGGCGTAAATAAGGCCGTAGTCGCTGACGTTGCAGGGCCGGGAGAGGAACATGCTGCTCTGGTCGCTGACCAGCACGTGACCCTTGGTATTGGGCAGCTTAGGCCAGGTCACACCATGGATGGTCTCGTTTTCGCAGATGTACACATAGTCCGCATTCTCAGGAATGTCCAGATCACTGCAGTCGGGGATGTAGCAGAAATTGCGGTCCTTGCTGGAGGCAACTACGTGGACTTCGCCGTACTTTTTAGCTTCGGAAATGGCTTTCTTGGACCAAGCGCCAGTCTCCACGTAGCAGGCCACGCCGTTCTTCATCAGGTTCATGGGGATCATAGCGAACTGGAGGGTTGCGCCGCCCTGGATGAACAGGACCCTGTAGTTGTCGGGGATGTGCATCAGGTCCCGCAGGTCCTGCTCAGCCTCGTCGATGATCTGCTGGTAGACAGGGGAGCGGTGGCTCATTTCCATGACGCACATACCGGAGCCCCGGTAGTTCATCATCTCGTCCCGGATCTCCTCCAGGACCGGCTCGGGCATGGTGGCAGGGCCGGCAGAAAAGTTATACGTACGGTTGTATTGCATTGATTCAATCCTCCTCGTTTTCATTTGAGAGGCATCCTCTCCATCTGCTTTCAGTATAATACAGGGACGGAAAATAATCAACAGAAAACCGAAAAAGGTCGGAGGGACTGGATAATAATTTTGTGGGGACAAGATGACAATAAATCCAAAACACATTTTCCCCATCTGACGAGGAAAATCCTCGACCATCCGGCATCCCCAGGGTATGAATACAGGTTCTTAGACTATAAGTAAACTTTTCCAGACAGGAAGCCGGCTGCTCTTTGTGAAGTGGCCCCGTTTTTCGAAAAGGTCGAGAAACGGGGCTGCTTTGGCTTTGTCAGGTCAATTCCGGAGGCATCAGCTGCGCACTTCCGGCAGATTTTTGGATCATCCGCTTATAGCGCAGCGGTGTATAACCGGTAGCACCTTTGAACACTTTGACAAAATAATTACTGTCGCTAATACCGACTGCTTCTGCAATTTCACGGATGGACATATTGCCTGTTGTCATCAGAGCTTTTGCAGCTTCGACTCGCCGCTGCCGGGTGAGCTGCTGAATGCTGCAGTCGAAATTTTTGCGGGCTGTTTCACAGAGCTTTGTTTTTCCGATGCCCAGCTCTGTAGAAATAATACCGAGTGTCAGCTCCTTCGCATAGTTTTCTTCAATGTAGGAGGCGAGCAGCTGCGCTTCCGACAACTCGGTTTGCTTTACGTACTCCTGAAGGCCGATATAGGAGGCGCAGGCGGATAGAATATCTGCATATGCCCACAAAATTTTTTGATCCAAATGGTTCAAGCGATCAAAGGCATCGCGCAGGGCGTAAAGATCAGAATACCAGCTGCACTGCCGCTCGATATACATCCACTGGTCATCCAGAGGCGACTCGTCCAGCACCTGCCCATACATGAGATACGCCAAAAGACGTCCGCCAGCGGTCACTGGGATGGCGGCATCTACCAGTCCGGCATGGCACCGGTAAAGGTATGCTCCATTTCGATGCCTGGCATGGATCAATGCGCGCGTATTGCAGGCAATACATTAGTTTTGTTACCCCCCCCGCCGAAAAACTACAAAATTTCTTCGGCGTTTTCTTACAATTTCAAATT
>JAAZZJ010000233.1 GCA_014237695.1 Oscillospiraceae bacterium
GGTCTCCGAAATCCGCCAGCCGCTCCCGGGCGGCGCCGATGGCGGCCAGGTCCCGGTCGATGCCGATGAGCCGCCCCGTGGTCAGGCGGCGGAGGATGGCTTGGGAGTGTCCCGCCCGGCCCAGGGTGCCGTCCACGTAGACGCCCTCCGGCCGGATGGCCAGGGCCTCCAGACACTCCTCCAGCAGTACGGGCTTGTGCCCATAGTCTTTTTCCATAGCGTTCCTCGTTTACAGGATGCCCCGCTCCAGCGGGGGCGGTCCCAATTAGAATCCCAACTCCTCCATGGCGGCGGCCAGGTTCTCCGGGTCCAGTCCGGCGTCCTCGATGGGGGCCCACCGCTCCGGATTCCACAGCTCCAGGCACTTGGACGCGCCGTTGATAACGACTTCCCGCTCCAGAGCGGCGTACTGCCGGAGCTTCACGGGGATGAGGATGCGCCCCTGGGCGTCCGGCTCGCACTTGGCGGCGTTGGCGAAGAGGGCGCGCATCTTCCGGGCCTGGGAGATGGGCAGGGCGTCAAACTTGGCGGTGAGGTCCGCCCACTTGGCGTCGGAGTACACCGACAGGCAGCCGTCCAGGCCGATGGTGACGTAAAAGGTCTCCCCCAGCTCCTCCCGGTACTTGGCGGGGATGAACAGCCGGCCCTTGGCGTCGATATTGTGCTGATACTGCCCGATCACGGCTCCCCGCCCGCCTTTCCGGCCTTGTCCGCGGCCCTTTTGGAGGGCCTGTCCGTCCTGCGCCTGGGCTGGAAAAACGGGCCCTGATGCGGCTGTGTCAGGGAAAAGCCTCTACTTTGCCCCACTTTCCACCACTTCATGCTCTAGTATACGCTATGCGGGGGAGAATTGCAAGAACAAATTTTTTATTTTTTTGCGGCAAAAGTGCGCGGTTTTCCTCGAAAAAAGGAAGAATTTGTTATTCAAAACGCATGTTCTAGCAATTATGTCAAAAAAAGCCGTCTGATGCACAACATGTTGTGCGTCAGACGGACAAAAACACGAAATATGGGTTTGTGGGAGCGATTGCACAAGAAAAGAGAAGAAATTTCGGCAATATGTACAAAAATGAGCGGTCTATTTCCCTCTGGATTGTTCCTCCGCCTGGGCCTGCTGGGACTGGAGCTTCTCCCTGGAGACGGCCCGGAACCGGGCCCGGGAGTCCCGGACCTCCTCCAGGGCCTGCTGGATGGCCTCCTCGGTGCGGCGCAGGGCGTCGTCGGTGTACTCGTTGGCGACGTTGATGATGGCCTTGGAGCGGTCGTTGGCCTGGGTGACCATTTCCCGGGCCTTGTCCCGGGCCACCCGGGCGATCTCGCTCTCGCCCACGATGGTTTTTGCGTCCAGCTCCGCCTGGCGGCGGATGCGTTCGGCCTCCTTTTTGGCTTCCTCCACGTACTCGTCCCGGCGGCGGATCAGATCCTGGGCCTTTTTCAGCTCGGCGGGGAGTTCGCCCCGCAGCTGCTCCAGCAGCTCCAGGGCGTCGTCCCGGACAACGATGCACTTGTCCGGAGAGAGGACCACGCCCTTGGCCCCGTCAATCATTTCATAGAGCAGATCGATCAAATAAAATACATCGTTTGCCATAGTACCATCATACCTTTCCTTCTCTGATCCGGTGGAGGACGCCCAGGGCGTCTGGGGGAATATAGTGAGACAGGTCCTGCCGGTAGCGGAGCATTTCCCGCACCATAGTGGAACTGACATGCCGGTGTTCGGGCCTTGCGGTCAGGAGGATCGTGTCCAGTCCGGGGCAGAGGTCCCGGTTGATCTGGGCCAGCTGGAGTTCCCAGTCGAAGTCCGCGCTGCCCCGGACGCCCTTCACCAGGGCGCAGGCCCCATGCTCCCGGGCGAAGTCCGCCAGCAGTCCGCCGCAGGCGGCGGCCTCCACATTGGGCAGGCGGGCCGAGGCGGCCCGGGCCAGCTCCAGGCGCTCCTCCAGGGAGAACATGGGATGCTTTTCCCCGTTGACCATGACGCACAATATGACCCGGTCAAAAATGGCGGCGGCCCGCTCCGCCAGATCCAGGTGGCCCACGGTGATGGGGTCGAAGCTGCCT
The DNA here is from genome assembly GCA_014237695.1 of Oscillospiraceae bacterium. Lineage (GTDB taxonomy): Bacteria > Bacillota > Clostridia > Oscillospirales > Oscillospiraceae > Pelethomonas. Next base: position 2,062 of record JAAZZJ010000233.1, read on the forward strand.
GGGCAGACGGCGGTTTTCATCCTTGCGCGGCCTCCTCCCGGAAGTAGGTGGTGATTTTCACCCTGCCGTACCGGTAGGTCCGGCGCAGGAAATAGGGGGGAGCCACCGGGGGCATGTCCTGATCCGCAGGGGATTCACAGACTATTATACCATGGTTCGACAAAATGTCAAACTGAGAAATGGCTTTTATGGTATTTTCCCAAAGATTGGCGGCATAGGGGGGGTCGATGAAAATGAGGCCGAATTTTTCCCCGGCGGAGGAGAGGAAGGCGGCGGCGTCGCCGCAGACGACCCTTGCCCGGTCCTCCAGGCCGGTGAGCTTCAGGTTGTCCCGGATGAGGGAGGCGGCGTCCCGCCGCTGGTCCACGAAGACGGCGCCGGCCGCGCCCCGGCTGAGGGCCTCGATGCCCAGCTGGCCGGTTCCGGCGTAGAGGTCCAGGACTTTTCTTCCTTCTATGTCGAATTGGATGATGTTGAAGATGCCTTCTTTTACCCGGTCGGTGGTGGGGCGGGTCTCATAGCCCTCCAGCTCTTTTAAGCGCCGCCCGCGGGCGGTGCCGGTGATTACACGCATAATTTCTGCTCCTTTTCTTATCTTCGCCGCGCAGGCGGCCGGCAGGCCGCCGGACCGGTCGTTTAGACGCCGGAGGCGGCTAAATGACGGTCCTTGGGGCAGTTGGATTTCATTGTTTCTATTTGATACCCCGGGGCCTGCGCGGCCCCGGACCCTGCGCCTACTTTTGCCGCGCGGCAAAAGTAGGCAAAAACGCGCCAGAACCAATGGTTCTGGACTCCTTTCTCGGGGCCGCCCTTGGGCGTCCACCTCGGCGGGGGAGGAAAGGACTGTGGGGCGGGGGTATTGGTTAGGCGAAGCCTCCGAATTTGCAGTTCTCCTTCAGCCGCTCTGGTACTTGTAGGAGTTCGCCTGCCGGCCTTTCAAAGGGGTACTGCGGTGCAAGGGGCACGCGGTCTAACGAACTAGCCAGCAAATCTGCACCCCGGGGAGTTAGCCCCGCTAGACGGTAGGGGGCACCGACAACCACGCTGAAATAGAAACTGAAGTTGCACGAAGCGGACGGCAGTAAGTTTAGACCAAACCGACTGCGCCTCGGGCGCAAACTAATTACCCTCGTAATTCAGGAAGGTTCTTAGGAAACGTAGTTTCCTAAGTGACTTTTTGGATACTTTTTGTTCACACAAAAAGTATCCACAGGGTCCGGGGGCGCGGAGCTACCGGGTTATCGATACGAAACAACTTCCCCCGCCGCGCGGAGCGCGGCGAATCTCCCAAGGTTCTGTAACCCCCTTCCCCCACGTATAGTAATACAGCCCCCTCCGGGGGGAGGGGGCATCTAAACCCCGCATTTCAGGAAAAAAGAGGAAATTCCATGTCCAGAGAAAAAAAGCAGTCCTTTATGGGCGGCGTCACGGTGATGGCTATCTCCACCGTGTTCGTCAAGATCTGCGGCGCATTGTACAAAATCCCGCTGAACAATATTCTGGGCGACGAGGGTCTCACCCACTTCAACAGCGCCTACAACATTTACGCCCTCCTCCTGTCCCTCTCCACCGCCGGACTGCCTCTGGCCCTCTCCAAGCTCGTCAGCGAGGCCAACGCCACCGGACGGCGGACCCAGATGCGCCGGTGTCTCAACACCGCCAGAGGTATTTTCACTGTTGTGGGTACTGTGGGCTCCGCCGTTATGCTGCTTTTTACCCGGCAGCTGGCTGCGGCCATGAACAACACCCTGGCCTACTGGCCCATCAAATGCCTGGGCATTTCGGTGGTATGTGTATCCGTCATGTGTGCCTACCGGGGCTTTGCCCAGGGGCAGCAGAACATGGTGCCTACGGCAACCAGCCAGTTTATTGAGGCGTTTTTTAAGCTGGTGGTGGGCCTGCCTCTGGCGTGGTACCTCGTCCATATCGGGCAGAGCCTGGAGATAGGCGCGGCGGGGGCCATCGTGGGCGTCAGCGCCGGAACGGTGCTGGCCATGTTCTACATGGTTGCCAACCACCGGAAAAACCGCAGGCCCATCATGTGGGGCACCGACAAGGCGCAGAGCTATGGGGTCATCGCCCGGCGGCTGCTGGCGCTCAGTATCCCGATTACCCTGGGGCAGGCGGGAATGAGTCTCTTTAATCTGCTGGATCAGGTCATCATCATGGGCCAGCTTCAGGACGTTCT
>JAAZZJ010000234.1:0-2673 GCA_014237695.1 Oscillospiraceae bacterium
GGAGCGGGTTGTCCTGCGGTAGGCCAGAGGCGTTTTATTGTACTTTTTCCGGAAGACCCGGGTGAAATAGGCGTGGTTGTGGAACCCGCAGTTCTCCGCCACGTCGATCACCCGGTAGTCCGTCTCCGACAGCTGCTTGGCCGCCAGCTCCAGACGGTAATCCACCAGGTAGGCGTTGAAGCTCATACCCGTGAACTCCTTGAAGAGCTTCATGAAGTAGCTCTCCGAAAAACCGCACCGTTTCGCCGCCTCCTGGATGGAGACCTCCCTGTCGTAGCAGCTCTGGACGTAGTAGAGCGCGCCCTTCAGTCTGCTATAGGACAGGCGCAGGCCGCCGTCGCTGGCGGCAGCGGGGACGCTGTACTGGGTCATGTGGTAGAGGAGCTGGAAGAGGTTCGATTTCACCATCAGCTCATATGTGGAGTGGCTCTCTCTCCGGTGGGCTATCAGGGGCAGGACGCAGGGGGCCACATCGAGGTTGAACGCGGAGCCTGCGGGCTGGAAGCAGTCCATGGTCCGCTCCCCGTTCACGAAGGGGAGGACGTATTTGTCATAGCAGGGGTCTCCCCCGGCACCCTTGAAGAGGGACGGGTGGAAGATGATATTGTAGTATTCCCCCTCCGCCGGTCCGGCACGCTCGATGGAGTGAACGGCGTGGGGCAGGACCACCAGCAGGTCCCCGGCCCGAAGGGTATAGGCCCGCCCCCAAAGGACCGCCTGAATACTCCCAGCCTCGCAGTAGATCAGCTCAAAGCCCTCATGCCAGTGCTGGGGGAATGAGTGGATCCACTCCGGAATGCGCCCGCGGTAGACGCTGTAGGGAAAGGCAATGCTCCCATGTATTTTCGTTTCGTGCAGCTCTGCGCAGTCCATAGGCGTTCCTCCGGCGGCAGGTCGTTTGATAAATAGGATTGTGTTAAAAATGCAGGGGTATATTGCAAGAATCATACCACGGAAAAGCGTACAATGCAAGCAGATCGCATCCCCCGTTTTTCGCAGAGCGGGACGCGCAGAACACAGAGAAGCAAAGGAGCATCGGCATGGAGCTTGCAGCCATCAGACACTTCGCAGACAGCAACTACTGCTACGCCGTAGAGGAGGGCCGCTTCCTCATCCGGCTGGAGACCAAACGGGGGGATGTGTCAAAAGTCCGCCTCCACGTACAGGAAAAATACCTCCCTGTCTCCTACCTGGATACACGGGAGATATACGACATGACCCTGGCCTGTTCGGACCGGTACAGGGATTATTATGAGGCCGTTATTTCCATCGACGTGGTCTGCCTCCGGTATTTCTTCGAGCTGGAGGACGCCTCCGGTCAGGTGACATACTTTGGGAATCATGACTTTCATGACACGTGCATCACGGACATCGAGCAGATGTTTGACTGTCCCCAGACCCTCCGGGAAGAGGAGCGCTTCCTCCTCCCCGGCTGGGCGAAGAACAAGGTGATCTACCAGATATTCCCCTCCCGGTTCGCCACGGACAAAGAGGTGCCCGACGAGGTATGGTATCAGGCCCCCATCGATCTGGATGCGGACCTTCAGGGCTCCCTCCGGGGCATCATCGGCAGGTTGGACTACCTCAGTGAGCTGGGGGTGGATATCCTCTATGTGACCCCCGTGTTCTGTTCCGGGTCCAGCCACAAATACAACACTGACGACTACTATGCCATCGATCCCTCCTTTGGCACCAAAGAGGACCTGCGGGAGCTGGTCCAGAAGGCCCACAGCCGGGGGATGTATGTCATTCTGGACGGCGTATTCAACCATACCTCCGTGAACTTCTTCGCTTTTCAGGATTTGAAGGAGAAAGAGGAGCGGTCCAAATATCTAGACTGGTACTATCCCAGATCCTTCCCTCTCACCGCCAGGCGTGGAGAACGGCCCAGCTACAAGACATTCAGCTTCGTGGGCGGGATGCCGAAGCTGAATCTGCGGAACAAGGAGGCGGCAGACTTCGCCATCGATGTAGCCTCCTACTGGATCAGAGAGTGCGATATTGACGGCTGGCGTTTGGATGTGGCGGACGAGATCCACCACGGCTTCTGGAAGCGGTTCCGGCGGGAGATTAAGGCGGTGAAGCCGGATGCGCTGATTGTGGGCGAAGTCTGGCATTACGCCGGCGACTTCCTGGCGGGCGACGAGTGGGACAGTGTGATGAACTACCCATTCTGCCACGCGGTCCGGGATCTGGTGGCGCGGGGAACCCTGCGCCCGTCTGAGCTGCTCAGCGATCTTGGATTCCTCCGCGGGAACCTGCACCGGGACGTGGAGGGGTATCTCTGGAACTTCATCGACACCCACGACACGGCCAGGTTCCTCTACTCTGCCGGGAACGATCCCCGGAAGCAGCGTCTGGCGGCGGCGTTCCAGCTCCTGCTCCCCGGAATGCCTATGATCTACTACGGCGACGAGGTGGGCATGAACGGAAGCTCCGACTCGGACTGCCGCCGGGGGATGCTGTGGGACGAGGCGCGGCAGGACAGGGATACGCTGGCATGGTACCGGCGGCTGGTCCAGATCCGGCGCCAGAACCCCGTGCTGACAGAGGGGACTCTTGTCAGGCAGTACGCAAAGGACGGCGAGGGGTTGCTGCTTATGGAGCGGCGGCTGGGTGAGCAGCAGGCCGCTCTGGTCGCCGGCCCAGCAGAAGTAGGAGAAGAAGACCGCG
>JAAZZJ010000234.1:2683-4231 GCA_014237695.1 Oscillospiraceae bacterium
GGCGGGGACCGCTTCCCTGTTAGAGCTTCGAGGCAAGTACGATCTGATCGCCGGACGGGAATTTTCCGGTACGCTGGGAGCCTATGAGACGGCAGTGCTGGTGGAAGCAGTCAGCTGACGGGAGGCATGAGTATGCAGGTATCCGTGAGATCCTTCACGAAGCTTTACATCCCCATCCTGCTGGAGACCCTTTGCGCCATGCTGGCGGGCATGGTGGACACCATCATGCTCTCCACCGTGGGCGATGCCGCCGTGGGAGCCGTAGGAACGGCCAACACCTACACTTCCCTGTTCATCATCATGTTCAACATTGTGTCCTCCGGCATGACCGCCGTCATGACCCAGTATATCGGCGCAGGACGGACGGGTGTGGCCTATCAGGCCAGACAGCTGGGGCTGGTCTTCAGCCTTTCGGTAGGAACGCTGTTGTCTCTGTTCCTGTTTGCCTTCTCCGGGAACGTTCTGGAGATCGTGGGCGCGGCGCCGTTACTGATGGACTATGCCAAAACCTATCTGCGGATTGTCGGGAGTTTCTTTTTCCTCAACGCCCTGATCCCCGTCTTCTCCAACTATCTGCGGGCCTTTGGACACACCAGACCGTCTCTGGCGGCGGCCCTGCTGTCCAACGGGGCGAATCTGGTCCTCAACGCCGTTTTCCTGTTTGTCTTCCACAGCGGCGTGGCGGGCGTGGCCGCTGCTACGGTCATTTCCAGAGCGCTGAATTTGGTCATCGTCATGACCGCCTCCCGGTTTCTGGTGAAGGCCAGGGAGGACACGGAGCGGATGAAAAACCGGGAGGTCTTCGCCCAGATCATCCGTGTTGGCCTGCCCTCGGCTCTGGAGACCGCCGCCTACCATGTGGCTATGACACTGACCATACGGTTTTTGAATCAGATGGACAGCGAGGGGCTCAACGTGACCGCCCGGGCATACGCCGTGCAAATTACTAACTTCTCCTTCTGTGCTGCTGCGGCTCTGGCCAGCGCCAACGCCATCCTTACCGGCTGGCGGATCGGCGAGGGGGACTACGAGAGCTGCGACCGGGGCACCAGACGAGTCGCCTGCATCGGTATCGGCATCGCGGCGGGGCTGGAGGTCCTGTTTGCTCTCAGCTCCGGCTTCCTGCTCCGAATGTTCACGGACGATCCGGCAATGATCGCCCTGGCCAGCCGTCTGCTGGTCATCGACATCGCCCTGGAGGTGGGACGGGCTGCGAATCTGGTATTCGGTCAGGCGCTGAAGACCAGCGGGGACGCTCTCTTCACTTCCATCATCGCGGTGATTTTCATGTACCTATGTATGGTGGGCGGCACATGGTTCTTCGGGATCCATTTGGGCATGATGGCGGTGGGCGCGTACATCGGGCTTGCCAGCGACGAGTGCATCCGTGCGGTGTGCATGGCCCTGCGCTGGCGATCCGGCAAATGGAGGACCAAGGGCTTCATCCAGAGGAAAAGCGCCCAATAAACAGAACAACAGGCCCCCGCCGGAGAATATATCTCCAGCGGGGGCCTGTTTCGTTTTTATTATCCCCGGCGTTACCGCCTG
>JAAZZJ010000235.1 GCA_014237695.1 Oscillospiraceae bacterium
TTGAGTCTGTATTGATCTCAATAACTTGTTTCATAATAATTCCTGTTCTCCTGCAAAAATGCCTGAATTTGCCGCTCCATACAACCGGCGGCATCATTATCTGCAAGCCACACCTTTGTCCATTCCACCACCGCTTTTACCGCTCTGCGAACATCCCACCGGGGATGCCATCCTAGAACAGACGTAATTTTGGAGCAATCCAACCGCAAAATTTGGTCCTCATGAGGACCGTTTTGTCCCACATGCTCCCAGCGGACCGATGGTCCCCACTCTGCGCAGAACAACTCTGCCAATCGTCCTGTGGTTATGCAATCGTAATTGTCCGGACCTACATTGTAGCTGCCGGATAAGCTTCTGTCCTCATACTGCCGCTGTGCGATCAGCAGATAGGCCGACAGCGGCTCCAGCACGTGCTGATAGGGCCGCACAGAAAATGGGTTCCGAATTTGAATCGCAGTGCCAGCCTGTACAGCACGGATACAGTCGGGAATAATGCGGTCAACAGAGAAATCTCCGCCTCCGATAACATTCCCCGCTCTGGCTGTGCTGACTGCCACACCATGTTCCGACAAAAAACTGCGTTGATAACTATCCGTCACCAGCTCTGAACAGGATTTGGAGTTGGCGTAAGGGTCAAAACCATTAAGGACGTCTGTCTCACGGTAGCCCCAAGGCCAGCTGCGATTCTCATAGACTTTGTCTGTAGTGACATTGAGGAAGCTGCGAACCGTCTCTGTCTGGCGGATACATTCCAAAATATGCACCGTGCCCATCACATTGGTGGAATAGGTACCCACCGGGTCACGATAACCCTCCCGTACGATAGGCTGGGCGGCAAGGTGAATGACCACCTCCGGCTCTGACTGCTTAAAAGTATTATAAAGAGCATCAAAGTCCCGGATATCTCCATAAACTGAGCGCATCCTGTTTTCCAGCCCGCTAAGTTCCCAGAGGTTTGGCGTTGTAGCGGGCGGCAAGGCAAATCCTGTTATTTCCGCTCCCGCCATAGCCAGCAGGGTACATAACCAGCAGCCCTTGAATCCGGTATGTCCTGTCACAAAAACACGCTTATTCCGGTAGAAATCCCGCATCACCATATTCTCCACGGAGTATTCCCGCTTGCCCAGCGGTCTTCCAGCCAAATCTTATCCCGGTGGGTATCCATACACTGCCAAAATCCATTGTGCTTATAAATACCTAAAGCACCATCCGCTGCCAACCGCTCCATCGGCACACGCTCCAAAATACAGCTCTCGTCCTCACTGAGATAATCAAATACCTCCGGTTCCATGACCATAAACCCACCGTTGATCCAGCCGCCGTCCTCTTTGGCTTTCTCCCGGAACCCGGTGACAGTTCTGCCGGATTCATCCAGATCCAATACGCCGAACCGGCCTCCCGGCTGGATGCCGGTGAGCGTCACAACCTTACCGGACGCCTCATGCTGCGCCAACAGAGCGTTAAGATCGATATCGCTTACTCCATCGCCGTAGGTCAGCATGAACCGCTCGTCCCCTATGTACTTCTGCACCCGTTTAACGCGCCCGCCGGTCTGCGTGTTCAGGCCGGTATCCACTAACGTCACCCGCCAGGGTTCCGCTACATTCTGATGGACCGTCATGCGGTTTTCATTGGAAAAATCAAACGTTACATCGGACCGGTGCAGGTAGTAGTCCGCGAAATATTCCTTGATGACATGCCCCTTATACCCGCAGCAGATCACGAAATCATGGAACCCGAAGCTGGAGTAATATTTCATGATGTGCCAAAGGATTGGCTGCTCGCCAATGGTAATCATAGGCTTGGGTTTGAGATAGCTTTCCTCGCTGATACGGGTACCCAGACCCCCTGCTAAAATAATTACTTTCACTGTTTTAGCCCTCCAAACACCCCCAGCTCCGGCCCCTCAATCAAATGGGCAACCTTCTGGTACGCTGCGCTCTGCTTCAGCGCCTCCACCGCCGGATCATCTGCGGGATACTGCGCCAGCAAAGTGCGTACCTGCTCAGCCAACACGATCAATTCAGGGGTTGCCTGGACTCTCCGGCTGTCTTCCAGCTGCTTCAGCAAAAACTCTGCCATGGGCTTTGCTTCCGCACAGCTTTCCAACCCCTGCCGCAACAGGCGCACATAAGCTGCGCTGTCCCCGGCATCCAGCGCCCAGAAGGCCTTGCCGCAGTACCAGCCAAAGCGGTGCATCGGCGGCAGAAGCCGGATATTTTCGTCGCACAGCAAATCAGCAGCGTAGTACCTCGGCAGGAACACAGCCTCGATTTTTGCGAACGCCCGGCACAGAGCCATCCCCTGCTCCATATCTACCCAACCGCAGGATCTGACGGCCGCCAGCGCCAGCCCCCTAGCCCATACCAAGGACTGCCAGTCAAAAAGATCCTCGTCCGCCGCCAGAACCGCCAGCCCAGCCAGCGGCCCGTCTTTCCGCGCCATGCGGGCAGCAAGAGCATCCATCTCCTCGATCTTCAGCGGTTTGCCTGGAAGCGGGAATCGCGCCCCCTCCAGCAGGGCATGCTCCAGCGCAAGGGGAGGCAGTTCCCCCCATGCTTCCACCCCGGCGAGAAGCGTCTCCAACTCGCTCCGGTCTTCGGTTCCCAGAATGGCTGCGGCGGTCCCCTGTGAGCATTCTCCTGCCAAAGCACGGAATACCGTACATCCATGGCGGATATAGTCCGTCCGCCTCTCCTCTTCCGCAAAGTATTTCGACGTAAACGCCGGGGCAGCCGTTTCCAGCGCCGTTTTGCGTCGTGCGGCAGCTGCGTCCTCATCGGGAGTGGGCTGATTGATCTGCTTCCAGAACGCGGCCAGCAGCGCCCCAACATCCAGGGTCGTGGTGCGCTGAAGGCGGATCAGCATCAAAATACACAGTTCCACCTGCTTTCGGTCTTCCAGCTCCTGTCCCTTGATTTTTTGAAACGCCTCATAGGCTTTTTCCGGCTGGCCGCACCGCAAATACGCCTCCGGCATCAGAACAAGTGCCTTGCGCTCCCACAGCGGCGAGGCGTTCTCCAAGACGCCCTTCGTGCGCTCGGAAAATTCAACCCTACCGGCACGATAATCCTCCACTCCTTTTAGATATTTCTCGCACCAATCCCGCGCTGAGGTATAGTCCTCATCATCCCAGCAGCGGGAAAAGGCATAGTACGCAACATCTACTTTCGTAAATATGGAATCGGGGTACAGCTCCTCTGCCTGACCGGCCCACTCCAATAGCTCCGGAAGTTTATGCGTCATGGCGACTGCCACAGCGCTGCGGTACACGATAACGCCAAGCCTGTCCCAGCCGGTCCACTTCTGGCGCACGCCCTCCATGGCCTGATTGACATACTTCACCGCCGCGTCCTTGTCCGACTGCCTCACGCAGTCGATACATTCCACCAGCGTCTTCAGATCGTTTGGCTTTTCCTCCAGCTTCCGTTTCAGCAGCGCGCTGTTCCGGCTCCGTTTGGCCGTCTGGGCCTCTTCGTCGGCATAGGCATAGCCGTCATGGTGGAACCAGACACTGTCCAGCGTCATAATCTGCAGCGGCTTATGGTCCGGGCCGCTCCATCCTTCGTGAATACAGCCGTAATACCGAACGCCTGTACTCAGACGGGCTATGCGGACGGCGATAAAGTCCAGGTAGTTGTCCTCCAGTAACTTGCCCACTGCCTGAAAGTTGCGGATATGATAGCCGGCAAAATCCCGGGGGAAATTTTTCACCTGGGAGAATTCCTTCAGCTCCTTGACGCCCTCCACCAACCACTCATCTGCGTCTACAGAGATATACCACTGTCCCGAACACCGGTCCATCACCGCGTTCCGGGCAGCGGAAAAATCATCGACCCACGGAAAATCAAATACAATATCCGCGTACTGCTCCGCCACCGCCCGGCTGCCGTCGGTGGATCCGGTATCTGCCATGACCAGCTCGCAGGGGACGGCGTCCCGCAGGGGCTGTAAGGATTTCATACACCGCTCAAGGCAGCGGATTTCATTCTTGAAAATAATGCCGATTGAGTAAAAGGGCTTTTTCATGCTCCATCCTCCTTCAGTTCGCAGGGCTGTCGGGAAAACGGGAGCATTTCCAGCTTTCCCCGCAGTCCTGGAAAGGCGGGCCGGGCGTAGGCCCGGCCCGCCTTGGGAATTATGCTGCTAAAGAAATACCTGCTGCGGGTATCAGCCCAGCAGCTGCAGAACACCCTGAGGAATCTGGTTGGCCTGGGCCAGCA
>JAAZZJ010000236.1:0-299 GCA_014237695.1 Oscillospiraceae bacterium
CGCCGTGGTAAAGAGATAGATGGTGTTGTTGCTGGCGGTGGTATACAGGTCCGCCGCGATCTGGGTGCCGAAGGTCCTGGCCTGCAGGGATTCCCGGACGATGCCCAGCAGCTTGGCAAAGAGTGTGACCAGGGTCACGGTGCTGATGACATGGATGGTCTTGTTTTGTTTCATACTATTCCTCGATCATAAAGGCAATTCCGCTGCCCGGCGGGAATGCTGGAATTGCATGGAATCAAAGAGCGAACTTCAGGCTCTGCCCGCGTAGTTTCCATCTGTGCGCAGGATTCACTTTTTTC
>JAAZZJ010000236.1:309-4202 GCA_014237695.1 Oscillospiraceae bacterium
GTGGATGAGCAGCACGGCGCAGATCGCCAGCGCCTTGGTCAGATCGATGCCGGCGGACCGGCTGTTTCTCGCTTGTTCCTTCATCGTCCTGCGCCTCCCAGAATCTCCCGAATCAGCTCCTCGTTCCGGTCCAGCTTGGCAATCAGGCTGTCCAGGCGGCGGGCGGTGGACTCCCGCAGCTCCTCCCGGCGCTCCAGGGCGTCCTGAAAGGCGGCCTGGAATTTCTCCAGAGTAAAGTCCTCCACGGTGAAGGGGGCGGACTGGCCGATGGAGGCCAGAAAGGAGTCCACCTTGGGATCGTAGCTGATCCCGATCATGGGCGTCCCCATGATGGCCGCGTAGATAAGGGAGTGGAGCCGGACCCCCACCAGCACGTCCATGCAGCCGATGATGGACAGGGTTTCCTCCGAGAGGTATTTCTTCCGCAGGCACCCGGCCTGCCCTTCCAGCGCGCCGGCCACCGCCTCGCACGCCCAGAGGTCCTCGTCGTAGAAAAAGGGGATCAGGATGGAGTCCGCGCCGCAGGACTCCTTGAGCCACCGGATGCACCGCCGGACCTCCCGGAGGAAGTCCTTGCCGGGCTTCCGGGACTTCACGGCCCAGCCCACCACCAGACGGCCCGGACGGCGGGGACAGCCCTCCTCCGACAGAATCCGCTCTCCCAGCGCCGTGCCCGGGGTCCGGACCCGGATCACCGGGTCGGCGGTCACGTGGATGAGGTGGTCCGGAACGCCCAGCTCCAGCAGCAGATCCCGGCTCTTGGAATCCCGGACCACGATGCCGTCGGTCCGGCGCAGTACAAAAGCGGTGAACCTCCGGTTCCGGGCAGAGAAGATGGGGCCGATGCCCTGGCTGTAGATGAACGTCCGCTTTCCCATCAGCTGAGCCAGCCGCAGGATGAACAGATAATAGAGGATGCTGCGCCCGGATGTGGCGTCCTGAAGCAGGCTGCCGCCTCCGGAGAGGAGCATGTCGCAGCGCCGGACGGAGCGGAGGATGGCCCAGGGGTTCATCCGGGCGGCGGCCTTGACGCCGTACTTCTCCGCCGTCTGGGCGGGGGACTGGGAGAGTACGGTGATGTCCACCTGGGGCAGCTTCTCCCGCAGGTTGTCGATAACGGTGCGCAGAATGGACTCGTCCCCGATGTTGTTGAAGCCATAATATCCCGATATCAGTATATTGTACATGACTATATCTGCCCCGCCCTGCCGTACTTTCCCGCGAGGCCGCGACAGAGCCGCAGGAGCAGCTCAAAGCACACGATCATCACCGCGCCCACCAGGATGCCCAGCAGCAGGGAGTAGGCGGTGCGGACGAAGCCCAGGTACAGAGGGGTGCGGATGTGCATGAAGGTGTTGCACACGCTGGTCAGGCCGATGGTGCCCGCCAGGCCGAAAAGGGCCGTCCAGAAGGGGAGGCGGCGCACGGCGCAGTACACCGCCAGCATGATCCCGGGGAAGGCCACCAGAAACTCTTTGGTCCGGGGCCGGGCCAGCAGCAGATACTCCAGGTCATTGCGGAAGATCATCTCCGTGTCGGAGATGGTGACGCCGGTCTCATGGCCGGTGCGGGCCAGGTAATAGTACCCCGCCAGACCCACCGCCGCCATCAGCAGCACTGCCCACATGGGGATGGTCCAGCCCAGGGCGGTGAAAATGTCCCGGGGATCCAGATGGTTTTTCTCCCGGTCCTTCTCAAAAAGGCCGTAGTAGGAGACGAACAGCAGGCAGAAGAAGGCCAGGGGCAGCAGCTGGGCCGCCTTGACTCCCCGGAAGATGCCCAGCTCCAGCATAAAGTTGGTGGAGGACAGGGGGGCGGCGGTCATCATGGCCCCCGCCAGGGAGATGGCAACTGCGATGGCAAGAATGGCGATGGACCGGGGCAGAATTTTGAGGAGCCCGGCGTTCTGGTCCAGCTTCTGACCGGTCCGCTTGGCGGCCATGAGGAAGAAGGCCGCCGCCAGGCAGGCGAACACCACCGCGCTGGCGAAGCTGGCCAGCAGCCGGAAGGAGTTTGGCAGGACCTTCCAGGCCCCGGCCACGCATACCGCCGCCGCACCCGACAGCAGCAGGGTCCACTTGCGCTTCATGGGCAGGAAGGTGTCCGGCAGCAGCGCGCCGCCGACGCCTGCGCCCAGTCCCACAGCCAGCAGGACCAGGGAGGGTACCTGGTAGTCCTCCATGGCGGAGGCCCGTCCCCGGGAGATGCCGTGGGCGGCAAGGCGCTGGTCCAGACTGTCGAAGAGGTCCCGATAGACCTCCGGGTCGGTGATATAGACGTGGAGGTCGTCGGTGGCCTTCACCATTTTGAAATAGACCGCGCGGATGTTGCGCTCCACGATGGCGCGGTAGATGCAGTTGGCCACCTCCTCCGCGCCCTCGTAGCCATAGTATGCGTAGCGGTACTGAACATAGTCCCACATGGAGAAAACACGGACGGCGTTGCAGCCCGTGGCCATGGCGGTCTCCTCCATGCCGGTCTGCTTGATGTTCTCCCGCTGGACGTTGGTCTCGATCATCCCCAGGGAAGCGCCGGTGCGCTCCATGTAGCCCCGGACGAAGTCACCGCCCTCGTCATAGCCCAGCAGGGCCTCGCCTCCGGCGATGATGTAGGCGGGGGTGATGCCGTACTTCTCGTATCCGGCCACCGACGCCTGGGCGTAGCGGGTATCGTTGTGTCCGGCGTAGCACAGGGTGCGGGGGACGATGGCCATCCCGGCGGCCTGGATGGCCTCCACCTTCTCCGGCAGGAGGCCCAGGGAGACGTACATGAGCTTGGAGGAGAGCAGGTCCTCCCGCTCCACGAAGCCCTTGTTCTTGGTATTGGTGTAAGCGCCCTTGCCGCCGTAGAGGGCGTCTCCGGCGGTGCCGTCCATGAGGATATAGGCGGAATCGCCCTCCTGATAGCAGAAGAAGCTTTCAGCGGGGAAACGCTCCTGGAGGGCGGGGACCACAAAGTCCACGGCATCCTTGCCCTCGGCCTCCACCAGGACGTCGAAGCGGTCCGGGCCGAAGTCCTCAATGCCGGCGGCAAAGGCCTCCGGATATTCCTCCCGCCAACCGGCGTCCTGCATGACCTCGTCCATCACCGTCGCGGTGACGTTCAGGGGCGAGTTTTCCATAAGGGTGGTGAGGTTTTCCTCCGTCAGGCCCACTTGGCTGATGCCCATATCGTGAAATTCCTTCAGCCACCAGGCGGTATCATGATCGCTTTGTTCCGCCATCCATTCCAGCTCAGTGTAGTCCAGGATGACGTCGTAGGTCTTGTTGGCGGCTTCCACCTGCCAGCGTCCGGCGATGACGAAGAGGCTGACGGTGACCGTCAGGGCCAGAATGGCCAGGGGAAGGGCGTTTTTCTTGATGTATTGCTTCATTGCAGGTCCTTTCTTCGCGCCGTTCCGGCGCGAGGGGATTTTTTGCCCGGCGAGGCAAAAAAGCGCAGCAATCCTGACGGATTGCAAGGGTTTTTAGCGAAGTCTGGGCGGAATATCCGCCGTCAAGACATGCGCGGGGAGACAGTAAACAGGCTCTAAGACAGCTGCCGGGGCAGGTCAGACGGGACCTGCCGCGCCGCGCCGGAAGGTGAGATATCCTTCAAGGATCAGCGCTGCGGCTACGGCGTCTACCGTCTTCTTCCGGGCCTTCGCACGCTTCCCGGCGGAAGCCAGGATGTTATGCGCGTCGATGGTGGTCCGCCGCTCGTCCCACAGCCGCACGGGGAGGGAGAAAGCCTCCTCCAGCACGCGCGAGAAGGCCTCCGCCTTCTCCGCCCGGGGGCCCAGGGTGCCGTCCATGTTCTTGGGGTACCCCAGCACCAGTTCCTCCACCCCGTATTCCCGGACCAGCTCCCCCAGACGGCGGAGGACCTCCGCCTCCTTCCTGGTGTGGATCACT
>JAAZZJ010000237.1 GCA_014237695.1 Oscillospiraceae bacterium
TCGAGCTGACCAGCTACACCGATGAGGAGAAGCTGGAGATCGCCAAGCGCTACCTCCTGCCCAAGCAGATGAAGGAGCATGGGGTGAAGAAGTCCGCCCTGCGGGCCAGCGACGAGGCCCTTCGGGCCGTCATCACCGGCTACACCCGGGAGTCCGGCGTCCGGACCCTGGAACGGATGATGGGGAAGCTGTGCCGGAAGACGGCTATGCAGCTGGTGTCCGGCGGCGTCAAGCGGTGCTGCGTCACGCCGGAGAATCTGGAGGACTACCTGGGCGTGCGCCGCTACCAGCCGCCCACGCTGGACAAGGACCCTGTGGGCGTGGTCAACGGCCTGGCCTGGACGGAGTCCGGCGGCGAGCTGCTGGAGGTGGAGGTCAACGTGATGGAGGGCACCGGGAAGCTGGAGCTGACCGGCAACCTGGGGGACGTGATGAAGGAGTCCGCCCACGCCGCCGTCAGCTGCATCCGCAGCCGGACGGCCCAGCTGGGGGTGGACCCGGAGTTCTATAAGAACCGGGATATCCATATCCACTTCCCCGAGGGAGCGGTGCCCAAGGACGGGCCCTCCGCCGGGGTGGCGATCACCACAGCCGTGACCTCCGCCCTCACGGGGCGGCGGGTCCGGTCCGATGTGGCCATGACCGGCGAGGTGACTCTCCGGGGCCGTGTGCTGGCCATCGGGGGCCTGAAGGAGAAGACCATGGCCGCCAAAAGGAACGGGATCAGGACGGTGCTGATTCCCCGGGAAAACCTGCGGGATTTGGCGGAGATCGACCCGGTGGTCCGGGAGAGCCTGCGTTTCGTGACGGCGGAGAGCGTGGACACCGTGCTGGCAGAGGCCCTGTGCCCGCAGGAGCCCCAGAAGGCGGAGGAGCGGGAGCAGCCCATCATCACCGCCTTCGTGCCCATGGACCAGGCGGTGCAGGAAGCGCCGCTCCGGCAGTAAGGCAGCGCGTGCGCTGCCCGAGCAGTCGTTGGACGAAGTCCAATGACGCGAGCCGCGTGCGCTGCCCGAGCAGTCGCCGGACTACGTCCCGTGGCACGGGCCACCTGCCATCAGGAGAGAAAAGGAGCCGGTATGGAACTGAATTTTAACAAAGTGGAATTTATCCGTTCCGCCGTAAAACCGGCGGATTTCCTCCGGGACGGACTGCCCCAGCTGGCCTTCGCGGGCCGGTCCAACGTGGGGAAGAGTTCGGTCATCAACCGGCTGGTGAACCGGAAGAACTTCGCCCGGGTGGGCGCGTCTCCGGGGAAGACCAGTCAGATCAACTACTTCCTTCTGGACGGGCGGGCCTACCTGGTGGACCTGCCGGGGTATGGCTACGCCAAGGTGTCCAAGGCGGAGCGGGACCGGTGGGGGCGGCTCATGGAGAACTATTTTGCCTCCGGGCTCATCACCCTGGGGGTCATGATCGTGGACGCCCGGCATAAGCCCACGGCGGACGACGTGACCATGGCCGGATGGTTCTATGACGCGGAGTGCCCCCTTGCGGTGGCGGCAAACAAGCTGGACAAGCTGAAAAAGTCGGAGATTGAGCCCAATCTGGAGCGCATCCGGGAGACTCTGGACCTCCGGGAGGGTGACGGCCTGATCCCCTTCTCTGCCGAGCGGGGGGACGGCAAGGAGCAGCTCATCGCCCTGCTCCGGGCGATGCTGGAGGTGGAGGTATGAAGTTGGACCGGCCCCTTGAGGGGGAACGGATCGTGATCCGGAGCTATGCCCCGGAAGATCTGGATTTTTGCACCGGCATGTGGTTTGATCCGGAGAACGGACGGTATCTCAGCGACCCCGCCCGGGAGTATGTGGACGAGGTGTTCCAGCGTGCCCTGGACGGCCTCCAGGACAGCGGGGACGGGTACTATCTCGTTGTGGAGCGGAAGGACGGCGGGGAGCGGATCGGTACCTGCTGCGCTTTCCCGGACGAGGCCGGGAAGGTGTACGACATTGGCTACTGCGTCCACAGGAGCTGCTGGCGGCAGGGGTTCGGCAGGGAGATCGTGGAGCTGCTGCTGGACTGGGTCCGGGACCAGGGCGGGACCGCCGTCACGGCGGAGGCCGCCTTGGAGAACCGGGGTTCCTGTGCCCTGCTGGAGAAGTGCGGGTTTACCGCGGTGAAGGAAGCATCCTTCAAAAAATACCATATGGATGTCGTGTTTGAGAGCTTTATTTACGAAAAAAAGCTGTGAAGTTGCTCTGATGTATGCATCATAACCCCCTTTGTTGTGTGAGAATAGAAGGGACTTACACAACGAAGGGGGTTATTGTATGAATACGGAGATTATAAACTTTGCCGCATATCTGCGGAAGGAGGAGCGCAGCGCCGCCACCATCGAGAAATACATCCGGGAGGCGGGGCGGTTTCTCCGGTGGCTGGATGGGCGTACAGCTGGAAAGGAATTGGCGCTGGCTTACAAGGAGGCGCTTATGGGGGAACGCACGCCCGCCGGGGTGAACGGAGCCGTTGCCGCGCTGAACTGTCTTTTTTCCTTTTGGGGACTGCCTGAGTGCAGGATGCGTTCTGTAAAGATCCAGCGGAGGATCTTTCGGGACGAGGAGCGGGAGCTGACAGAATATGAATGTCCGGGAGGAATTGTTATGACCAAAGAAGCTCTGCGCATAAACTTAGAGGCTGGCAAAATGATGGATGATCTTTTCCATTACAGCGCCGGTCAGCAATGTACCATTTATAAAGCTACGGCCTTCACAACTGGGGATGAAGTTATTTATTTCTATTGCTGCTGCGGCGACTGTGATCTCTACGGTAAGGATATCACCGGACTGGGTATTCACGAATGTGAGCATTTTGAAGATCTGTGACGTAAGACTTTATCTGTTATGGCAAAGTACATCCCGCATGAAAAAATGACAGTCCAGCAGATTCAGGCCGAAATAGACCGGGAATTCCAGCAATGGAATAATATCGCCTGCAGTGGCTGTCAAGATCCAAGCTGGCCAGATGGAGTCAACATGAACCTGGTTCGAAATCATATGAATGACATTCTGCCGCTGCTTCCGATTCCACAGCCGCCCATAGGAAGGAGTTCCTATAATATCCCCTGTCCGGTCTGTGACCATGCAGGATCAAGAAAGCGGCATCTTAATATCAACCTCAAGCGCAATGTGTTCCGATGCCCCAAATGCGGCCAGTTTGAAGGCGGTGTCTTTGACCTCTACGCCTACTATACTGGTGTATCTCGGGATAAAGTGCGCCAGGATCTAATGGATCGGCTGGGCGGCGGAGAAAGCCATTATTCCAGCAAATCAGGCGGGAAGAAGAAAGCACTGCCCAGGCCAAAACCTGCAGAGGTGCCACAGGCCCCGCTGGTTGGTATCGAAACAAGGGACCGCGTTTACCGGGCACTTCTAAGCAAACTGACACTTGCCTCGGATCACCGGGACAACCTGCGGGGGCGCGGTCTGACTAACGAGGAGATCGACCGGCTGGGGTATCGTACAACGCCGCTGGTAGGCTTTCCCGCGTTGGCAAAGGAATTGATTTCAGAGGGGCATGAGCTGTTTGGTGTACCTGGATTTTATCGGGACGAGGATGGGTGCTGGACGATGGCTATTTACCTGCGGGGAATTATGATCCCCTGCCGGGATCGGCTTGGCCGTATCCAGAGTATCCATATCCGTCTGGACAAAAAGATGAAAAAGGGCGGGAAGTTTCTCACGTTTTCCAGCATAGATAAGAAGGATGGCGTAGGTGCTGAAAATTGGTGCCATATAGCTGGTCCTGTTCAGGAATGCGTTTATCTGATCGAGGGCTACATGAAGGCGGACATCGTTCATTTCTTCACTGGGCAGACTGTCCTGGCCATCCCCGGTGTCACATCTCTCCATTATCTGGAGAAGGCGCTGAAAGAACTGACACAACTGGGAGTGCGCCATGTGATGACTTGTTTCGATATGGATTATCTGAAAAACTGGCATGTGGAGGCTGCCTATGGAAATCTGATACAGCTCTTAGGCGGGTTACCGCTGACCTTTGGCACCTACCTGTGGTCGCCAGACTATAATGGCCTGGACGACTATATCTGGGAGTTTTTTATGAGAAAGTATCCTCTGGACTGATAGTATCCGATAGTTAAGGAGCGGGACAAGCGTCCCGCTCCTTTTTAGAGGCCCCGCAAAATTTCGTGTAAACGACAAACTATGACAGTATAAAAAAGTTC
>JAAZZJ010000238.1 GCA_014237695.1 Oscillospiraceae bacterium
GAGCCCCTGCTCCGCCAGCTCCAGTATTTCGCTTCTGATCTCCTGCACGATGTCCACCCGTTCCCAGGCGGACATAGGCTTCAGACACCGGTCCACCCGCTCCAGATATGCGTTCAATTCCTGCTCCATGACAGTCATCCTCCTTTGATCTCGTCGATAGCCGACAGCAAATTGTCCCACTCGGCCCCCATGGCCTCCAGATAACGCCGCCCCTGCTCCGTAATGGTATAATACTTCCTGGGCGGCAGGCCCTCCGCCGACTCCCGCCAGGCGGAGGACAGCAGCCCCTCCCGCAGCAGCCGCCGGAGCAGCGGATAGATGGTACTCTCCTTCGCGGCCAGGATGGGCCGCTTTTCCAGGCGGCTGATGAGTTCGTAGCCGTAGCACTCTCCCCGGGCGATCATCAGCAGGACGCAGAACTCCAGCGTCCCCCGCTTGATCTGTGAGCGCCACTCGTCAATATTCACGATACATCACCTCCGACAGGTGCATCGTACCACACAGTACATTGGATGTCAACCCCCGATCCTCTCCGTTCTCCCATCTTAAACGATCCTTAAAACAATCTTCCACGCAATTCCCTTGTACCTGCCCCCAAAATCCTATATAGTAAGTGTATTAAATCATCTGGTACAGTTTGGAGGGACGCCCATGGAACCGATCCAACTCCTTCTCGCAGGGATCATCGTAATGTTTGCCCTGATCTACTCCGCCGCGCTGGCGATACGAAAAAAAGGATAGGAGGGATGCACCTTGCTGACGCTGAACTACCGCGACTCCCGGCCCATCTACGGGCAGATCAAGGACGGCCTGCGGCGGATGATCGTCTCCGGCGCCCTGGAGCCGGGGGAGAAGCTCCCCTCCATCCGCGCCATGGCCGTGGACCTGGCCATCAACCCCAACACCATCCAGCGGGCCTACGCCGAGTTGGAGGCCGAGGGATTCATTTACTCCGTTCCCGGCAAGGGGAGCTACACCGCCCATGGAGGCGGCGCGGCCCGCCGTCCCGCTCCCGACCCGGCCCGGGAGCGGGAGCTGATCCGCCGCCTGCGGGACGCGGTAGCCGAACTGCGCTACCTGGGACTGAAGGACAGCGAGATCATCGCGCTGATGGACGAAAGCGGGGTGGGACAATGATCGAAGTAAAAAACGTGGTCAAGACCTTTGACGGCTTCACCGCCCTGGACGGGGCCACCATCACCGTCCCCGGCGGCGGGGTCTACGGTCTGGTGGGCCCCAACGGCGCGGGGAAATCCACCATCATCCGCCACCTCACCGGCATTTACCGCCCCGACAGCGGCGAAGTGCTGGTGGAGGGTTCCCCGGTCTACGAGAGTCCGGAGAAAAAGGCCCTCATCGCCTCCATCCCCGACGACTGGTACGCCTTTCCCTCCGCCACCATCGCGGACATGATGCGCTTCTACCGGGGCTTTTACCCCACCTTCGACATGGCCCGCTATGAGAAATTCAGGTCGGTGTTCTCCCTCCCGGAAAAGGCCCTGATCCGCCGCATGAGCAAGGGGATGCAGAAGCAGGCCGCCTTCTGGCTGGCCATGTCCTGCCGCCCCAGATACCTGATCCTGGACGAACCGGTAGACGGACTGGACCCGGTGATGCGCCGCCAGGTGTGGAGCCTCATGATGAACGACGTCAGCGAATACGGCACCACGGTGCTGGTCTCCTCCCACAACCTCCGGGAGCTGGAGGACGTGTGCGACCACGTGGGCATCATGAACAAGGGGAAGGTCCTCCTGGAGCGGAGCCTCACGGACCTCCAGGAGAACATCGTCAAGCTCCAGGCCGTCTGGAAGCCCGGCGAGGCCCCGGTGCTTCCCGCCCCTCTGGAGGTGCTGCATACCTCTCACGTGGGCCGGGTCTGCACCTACATCGTCCGGGGAACGGCGGCGGCGGTCACAGAGCGGATGGAGCAGTTCCGGCCCCTGATGCTGGAGGCTCTGCCCCTGTCCCTGGAGGAGATCTTTATCTATGAGCTGGGAGGTGAGCAGTATGCCGTCAAAGAGATCCTTCTTTAACCGGACCCTGTTCCGGAGGAACCTGAGCCACTCCTGGCCCCTGTGGGGCCTTCTGAGCGCGGCGGGGGCCATGGTCCCGCTGTATATCCTGCTGGAGCTGCTCAACATTCCCCGCAGGAGCCTGACGTTTCCGCCGGAGGAGTTCGCCTCCGCGCTGTACAACGCGGTGACGCTCTTCGCCCCCGGCTTCACCGCGGCCTATGCCATCCTCTGCGCCATGCTGGTGTGGGGATACCTGTATAACTCCCGCTCCATCGGCCTGTTCCACGCCCTGCCGGTGGACCGCACCTGCCTGTTCGTCACCAACACCCTCTCCGGTCTGACCATGCTCCTCATCCCCTACGCCGTGACCGGTTTCCTGGGATGCCTGCTGGCCGTCTGCTGGGGCTTCTTCCATCTGACGGCGGTGCTGAACACCATCCTGGCCGTGATCTTCCTGTCGGTGACCTTCTTCGGCATGGCCACCCTGTGCGCCATGCTGACGGGGAACATCTTCGCCCTCCCGGCCCTGTATCTGCTGCTGAATTTCCTCTCCCCCCTTCTGGAGAGTCTGATCTTCAACATAGCCCAGCAGTTCCTGGTGGGTATCAACAGCGAGGCGTTCCGCTTCAACGTCCTCTCCCCCATCGTGCAGATCTACTCCCGCTTCACCGCCCGCTATACCCGCTTCACCGGCGAAGGCGATCCCACGGTATCCCTCCACGGCCTGTGGGTGCCGGCCCTGTATGCCCTGGCGGGCCTGGGGATGCTGGCGCTGGCGTGGTTCCTGTACCGGAAGCGGCACAGCGAGCGGGCCGGGGACGTGGTGGCTTTCCGCTGGCTGCGGCCCGTGTTCCGGTACGGCACGGCCCTGCTGGGCGGACTGACCATAGGCCGGCTGCTCTACTTCTTTCTGTGGGAGAACCTGTTCCAGAAGGGCAGCTACGCCGACATCCTTCCCTTCTTCGTCTGCACGGCCCTGGGCGGACTGCTGGGCTGCTACGCCGCCTCCATGCTGCTGGAAAAATCCCGGCGGGTGTTCCGCGGGAGCCTTCCCAGCGCGGCCATCGTCTGCGCGGGCGCGGCGGTGCTGTGTCTGCTGGTCAGCGTGGACGTATTCGGCGCGGAGCGCCGGGTGCCGGATATGGACGAAATCAAGAGCGTCCAGCTGGAGGACCGGGGCATCGTCTCCGGACCCTTCGACCCGGAGGAAGACCCGGAGCAGGTGGAGGCCGTCCGCGCCTTCCACCAGGCCCTGGTGAAAGACCGGAACTATATCCGCAGCTACCATCCCGACTGGGACCATGACGCGGGAAAGGCCTTCAGCCATTATGTCTGGCTGACCTATGAGCTGACCGACGGCACGAAGCTGACCCGGCAGTACGACCTGTGGTTCACCGAGGACCGTGTGAAAACGGCGGGCACCTATGACAATCTTCTGGAGGTATTCTATCAGGACCCGGAGGTCCGGCGGTGCGATGTGACGATCCCCGAAAACGCCGATATCAGCAGTATTGACGTGTTCTCCAACTATCTGGAGGACGAGGTATACAGCATCAATACCAATGACCGGGACCCGCAGGACGCGAAAACGCTGTATACCGCCCTCCAGCAAGACGCGGATGAGGGCAGCATCCCCGCCAAGAACGTGCTGGTCAACCACGGCTCCACCCGCAACACCGATACCCTTCTCTGCTTCAACGTGGAATACCGCCTCCCCATCGACCCCTGGGAGGGGAGCTGGAGCTACGGCTATAAGGACATCTACGTCCATCCGCAGATGCAGAACACCGTAGACGCCCTGATCTCCCTAGGCTACATGACTGAGGAGGACGCGGCGCGCTGGGCGGAGGACTACACGCGGGACCATACCTCCGAACCTCGTATGGAAAGCGCGGTCATTTTCGGTTAAGGTCCAAATACGAAAATTACCTATTGCCGAATGGCCATAGATGTGGTATGATACCACCAGAAGCCCTCCTTCCCACGGGGGAAGGAACACGCGCCGTCCGGCGTGGGGACGGGCCATGCTTAATGATCTAGCCGGCTTTAGGCGGACCCTGATCCTGTTTCGGCGGCGCATCCTTCAATATGCCACCCCGCCGCCAGTATTGGCGGCGGGGTTTATTAGAACCTGTATTCATACAACGATCCAGGAGGTCC
>JAAZZJ010000239.1 GCA_014237695.1 Oscillospiraceae bacterium
GCCGGAGGACCGGTTCCAGTCGGCGGCGGAGTTCCTGGACGCCATCGAGAACCAGATCGCCGTGGAGGTGCCTGGGGCGGCTCCGGTCCAGGCTCCGCAGGCGGCGAAAAAGAGCCGGACTCCGCTCATCGCCGCCGTGGCGGCGCTGCTGGCCGTGGCGGTGGGACTGGGCGCGTTCTTTGGCCTCAGGGACGGCGGCGGCAGGGTGGATCCCGTATCCGGCCTGCCGGGAGAAGTGCAGAGAGGGAATCAGCCCAGGCTGAAAAAAGCGGAAGTGCCCTCCATCACCATACAGGGGACGGAGTACAGCACGGACCTCATGCAGCTGGAGCTGAACGGCCTGGGATTGACCGACGGGGACATCCTGGACCTCAAGTACATGATTAACCTGAGATATCTGAATCTGGATGACAATGACCTGACAGACCTCAGCCCGGTGGCGGGCTTGACGGATATGGAGCAGATCAGCGTGATGAACAATCCGGATCTGACGGACCTCTCCCCCCTGGCGGGGCTGACCGGGCTGCGGGATGTCAACTTCAACGGTTCCCCTGTCGCGGATTACTCCTTCATGGCGGGGCTGACCAAGCTGGAGTATGTGAATCTATTCGACGTCCAGGAGGACACGGACCTGAGTTTCCTGTCAGGGCTGACCAATGCAAAATCCTTTTTTGTTTCCGGCAACGGGCAGATGTGCGGAGTCAGCGATCTCTCCTTTCTGCGGGGAATGACCAGCCTGGAGCGCATCGGTATGCCCGTGGGTTCGGACAGGGACGAACTCGACCTTTCCCCCTTGGCAGAGCTGAAGAATCTGCGGCAGCTCTCTCTTTACCAATATGGACAGCAAACCGCCCTTGTCACCGACCTGTCCCCCCTGGCGGGACTGACAAAACTGGAACAGTTGACGCTTCCTACCGCGGTAGACACGCTCGCCCCTTTGGCGGGGCTGACAAACCTGAAACAACTTCAGCTGGCAAAAAACGGGAAGGTGGACGATAATTCCTTTACCGATATCAGTACTCTATCCAATCTGACCAAGCTGGAAAATCTGGCCATGGAGTTGGGGAATGTGGAGGACCTGTCCCCTCTGTCCAATTTGACTGCTCTGACGGATCTGAATCTCCAGGGTGACTTCCGGACAACAGACCTCAGCTTCCTCAGTGGCGCAACCAAGCTGCGAAATGTATACGTCAGCCCTTATAATGGAGAGGGGGAAGCCGTTCTCACCAGCCTTAAGGGCCTGGAAAATCTGGTGGATCTGCGGGAGCTGTACATCAATGGACCAGCGAACCTAACGGATGTGGAGCCCCTGGCCGGGCTGACCAAGCTGACCAAACTCAGCCTGCCCAGTTGGGACTATTCCAATGAAGACCCCCCGCTTCTTGATCTGAGCGGTCTCAGCGGCCTGACCAGGTTGCAGGAGCTGAATATCAACAGCAGCATCGTCTCGCTGGAGCCTCTGCGCGGACTGACCGACCTTCGCAGTCTGAATATCAATACGGGTTGGCAGCACCCTGTAGACGACCTGGAGCCTTTGTCCGGTCTGGAGAAGCTGAACAGCCTGCAGATCTACTCCGCCCGCGCGGGCACCGACCAATCTCCGGTGGCTCATATCAAGAACCTGAATATCAGCGAGACAGACTGAGATAAAAGGAGGAAACGCCATGTCCCAGATCGAATGCGGCCGGGGCCACCTCTACGACCCCGATCAATACCCCGCCTGTCCCTACTGCAACGGGGGCCAGCGGATCACCGTGGCCTCGGCGGGGCGCACCGCCCCCATTGGCCGTCCGGTGACGGCGGCGGGACGCACCGCCCCCCTCTCCGGGCCGTCCGTGACCGCGCCTCAGAAGACCGCGCCCCTCTCGGGCATCCCGGTAGGCGCGCCCCAGAAGACCGCCCCCCTGTCGGGCATCTCCGTCACCGCGCCCCAGAAGACCGCGCCGCCCAGAGGCTACGGCGTGCCCCAGCCGGAGCCGGTCCAGACCCCGCCGCCCTCCCCCGGCGTCAGCGTCACGGCGGCCAACAAGACCGTGGGCATGATGCAGTCCCAGATGGGCTTCGACCCGGTGGTGGGCTGGCTGGCCTGCGTGGCGGGACCCAGCAGGGGGAAGAGCTACACCGTCCGGGGCGGCATCAACGCCATCGGGCGCAGCGAGCGGATGGATATCGTGGTCACCGGGGACCTCAAGATCTCCGCCGAGAACCACGCCAAGATCAGCTACAGCGAGAAGAACAACCGCTTCAACCTCCTGCCTGGAGAGGGGCGGAACATCGTCTATCTCAACGATGAGGAGGTCTTTGCCCCCATGCCGCTGCAGGCCTACGATGTGATCGATTTCGGGGAGACCAGGCTGCTGTTCGTCCCGCTGTGCGGGGAGAGGTTCACCTGGAAGACGGAGGAGAGCGATGGGACTGTTTGACGCCTTGTTCCGCAGGTCCAGACCGGCGGAAAGCATGCCCGTACAGCCAGCGGCAGAACCGGATGCGCCGGAGGAAACAGGCCCCATGACCATCCTGGTGGCTAACCTTCAGGGTCTGGGCGAACGGGAGGAGCAGGAGGATTCCTTTGCGGTACTCAACGCCACGGACCCGGCGGATCTGGCCGGTTACGGGCTTTTTGCCCTGGTGGCTGACGGCATGGGCGGCATGGAGGGCGGAAAGCAGGCAAGCGAATGGGCCGCCAGCTTCTTTATCCAGCTCTTCCGGGAGCGGAATCTCAAAAAGGATATTCCGGAGTGGTTCTATCAGAGCGTACACACCATCAGCGGCAGCGTGTACCAACAGTTTGGCGGACGCAGCGGCACCACCCTTGCAGCGGTCCACCTCCTCGGGGAGCAGCTCTACTGGCTCAGCGTTGGGGACAGCGCCATCTATCTGGCCCGGGAGGGCGGCGTATTCCAGCTCAATCAGGAGCATACCTGTCTCAACCAGCTGTATCTCCAGGAGCTAGATCAGCCCGTCATCGACAAGGCCCGGGCCGAAAATGACGAGGACGCCCGGCGGCTTACCTCTTTTGTAGGCATCGACCGGCTGACGGAGGTGGATTTGAACCTGCAGCCCCTGGCGCTTCAGCGGGGCGATGCGCTGCTGCTGTGTTCCGACGGGATCAGCGGCGTGCTTACGCCGCCGGAGCTGCTGGAGGCCATGACCGCGCCGCCGGATGACGGCGTGAAGCTGCTGGAGCGCATGGTAATGGAAAAGAGCGTCCCGGGGCAGGACAACTATACCGGTATTTTGATAGCCTGCCAATAAAAAGAATGGAGAGCAACTATGAAAAAATGGAGAAATCTCGCAGCGGCGCTGCTGGCCGCACTGATGCTGTGCCTGAATACCGCACCCGCGCTGGCGGACTTTGACCAGTCGGCCCTGGACGGCATCGTCATGATTACAACCGGCGCGCCGGATGACAGCGGCACGATGAGCTACTGGCGCGGCACCGGCTTCTTCATCGGCGCAAAGGGGGAAAACCCACAGTACATTGTCACCAACTGCCATGTGGTCGAAGAATTTATCCTGGCGGGCAAGGCCCTGGGCGGCGGGCAGCTCCATGTCCTCTTTGACAAGAACGACGAGGCCGAGGCCTATCTGGTGGACTATGACGCGGAAAAGGACATCGCGGTACTGCGTCTTGCGGAGGCCACGGAGAAGCGTATCCCCCTGCCGCTGAAGACGCCCCAGGAGAGCGCTCTGGGCAGCGCGGCCTACGCCGTGGGCTATCCTCTGGCGGCGGACATCACTGTCCAGGCGGTGAACTCCTTCAGCCAGAAGGACGCCACCGTCACCACCGGCAGCATCAGCCGCTTCCTGACCGAGAGCGGCACAGGGCGGAATCTGATCCAGACCGACGCCGCTCTGGGGGGCGGCAACTCCGGCGGTCCCCTCATTGACAGCTCCGGCGCGGTCATCGGCATCAATACCGCCGGGTCCAAGCTGGACACCAACCTCTTTTACGCCGTCAGCGTCAGCGAGGTCCTGCCCCTGCTCCAGAAGAACAGCATCCCCTATGCCGTGGCGGAGGAGAAGGCCGGGGGTGGGATTCCCGTACTCTATATCGGTATTGCTGCCGAGGCCATGCTGCTTCTCATCGTCATAGTTGTTGCGGTTCTCCTGAACAGAAAAA
>JAAZZJ010000023.1 GCA_014237695.1 Oscillospiraceae bacterium
ATTTTTTGGGTACTTTTTGTTCACACAAAAAGTACCCGGGGAGTCCGGGGGCGCGCAGCCCTCGGGGGTTGTGAAGAAACGGTTCCCGTGCCGCGCAAAGCGCGGCAGAGATACCCTTTATGCCCCCCGCACCGCCGAGAAATAGATCCTCTGCTCATTCTCCCGGGGAGCAGACATCCTGCAATCGCCATAGGTCCGGACGCGGGTGAAACCCGCGTCCATCAGCCACGCGCGAAGCTCCTCCACCGTGTAGGCCCGCTGCCGGTGTTCCTCCCCCGCACGGTTCCAGCCGCCGTCTTCCCGGCGGGTAAAGATATCCATCCAGTAGGAGCAGATTCTGCTCCTCTTTTCATATTCTGTCCGCCATACGCAGTAGACATCCTCCCCCTCGTCCAGGAAGACCTGCCCGTCCAGCGCTGCCAGCTTGGCGGCACTGTTGACGTCGAACACCAGAACGCCCCCGGGCGCGATGAACAGACGCAGCCGCTGGAAGCACTTCTGCACATCCTTCGGGCTGGTCAGATAGTTCAGGCTGTCCAGACAGCACACGGCGGCATCCACGGTCCCGTAGAGATCCAGCTCCGGCATGTTCTGATTGAGGAACACGGGGGGCTCTCCCGGAAGGTCTGCCGCCTTCTCCCGGGCCTGGGCCAGCATATCGGGACTGCCGTCCACCGCGATGAGTTCATACCCTCGCCGGGTCAGGATGGCCGTCATCTCCCCGGTGCCGCAGGCCAGATCCAGCACGGTGCGGACAGGAATCCGGCTGCGCCGGAAGAGCTTTTCCAGATAGTCCGCCCGCCTCTCGTAGCCTACGTCTCCGGTCAGCGCGTCATAGACCCCGGCCAGGGCCTCGTAGGCGCTCATGGCTTTTTCTCCTCCGCCTGTTCCTTTTCCGCCCGGCGCTCAAAAAAGACCTGATAGCCCCCATGGCCAAAGGCCAGGGACCGGTTCACCCGGCTGATGGTGGCGCTGGAGGCCCCCGTCCGCTCCAGGATATCGTTGTAGATCATCCCCTGCTTGAGCAGTACCGCCACCTCAAAGCGCTGCTCCATGGCCCGCAGCTCTGTCACGGTACACAGGTCCTGGAAAAAATCGTAGACTTCCTCCTCGGTTTTCAGCGTCAGGATGGCCTGATACAGACCGTCGCTCTTCTCCTTTTTTGTGATCCTTGCCATCAGAAACTCCTCCGTTGGTTGGGATGCCTCCATTTTAACACTTCAATCTGCGAAAGTAAACACCTTTCCGCAAAATCCGGCCCTTCCTCTGTAAGAAACAGGTCATAGCGGGAAAAAATATGGAGAAAATAGACAGACCTTTTCCCCGCCCGCCAAAAACCTTTGGCAAAATAGACGTGAATCACCAGTTTTTTTTGTGGCTTTTACCATAGAAAACTGCTCGCCGCCGCCTTGACGCTGGGCAAAGTGATGGGGTATAATAGATAAAGCATTGCCGCTGGCGATTTCTTCCAGCGGAGCCCCCAGCGCCACAGCCATATCGTTATATACACGGGAGGATCACTATGCCCTATAGAGAAGCAGATCAGCTGAACACCTACCTCTTTCATGAGGGAACGGCCATCAGCGCCTATGAATATATGGGCGCCCACGCGGTAACCCAGGATGGAGCCGCCGGCTATATGTACCGCGTCTGGGCGCCCCGGGCCCAGGCGGTCTCCGTGGTGGGTGACTTCAATTCCTGGAATCCGGACGCTCATCCCATGGAAAAAATTACCCAGGGCATCTGGGAATGCTTTGTTCCCGGCGGCCAGACTTACGATGCCTACAAATTCGCCGTAACCGGCGCCGACGGCATCCGCAGGCTGAAAGCGGACCCCTATGCCTTTCACGCCGAGACCCGCCCCGGCACCGCCAGCAAGCTCTACACCGTTGAGGGATATCGCTGGAACGACGCCTCCTGGCGGGAAAGCCGCCATTCCCAGCCCATTTACAGCGCGCCCCTGAATATTTATGAGGTCCACCTGGGCTCCTGGAAGCGCCGGGAAAACGGGGACTTCTATGACTACCGCAGCCTGGCCAAGGAGCTGGCCCCCTATGTCAAGGAGCTGGGCTTCAACTATATCGAGCTGCTGCCCATTACGGAATATCCCTATGATCCCAGCTGGGGCTATCAGTGTACCGGCTACTTCGCCCCCACCTCCCGGTACGGGACCCCCGAGGACTTCATGTTCTTTGTGGACTGCATGCACCAGAACGGCATCGGCATTATCCTGGACTGGGTACCCTCCCACTTCTGCAAGGACGCCCACGGCCTCTATGAGTTCGACGGCTCCGCCTGCTACGAGTACGCCGACCCCCGTAAGGGGGAACATGCCTCCTGGGGTACCCGGGTCTTCGACTACGGCCGCCCGGAGGTGAAGAGCTTCCTGCTCTCCTCCGCCGCTTTCTGGCTGAAGGAATACCACATCGACGGCATCCGGGTGGATGCGGTTGCCTCCATGCTGTATCTGGACTATGACCGCCGGGACGGCGAGTGGGTCCCCAACCAGAACGGGGGCAAGGAGAATCTGGAGGCCATCGCTTTCCTCCAGGAGCTGAACAGAACTGCTTTCATTGTCAATCCCGACGTGCTGATGGTGGCCGAGGAATCGACGGCCTGGCCTCTGGTGACCAAGCCCACAGACGTCATCGGGCCCAACGGCATCGGCGGTCTGGGCTTCAACCTGAAGTGGAACATGGGCTGGATGAATGACATGTGCCACTATCTGAAAATGGACCCCTGGTTCCGCCAGGGCAACCACAAGGACATCACCTTCTCCATGTTCTACGCTTTTTCGGAAAACTACGTCCTGCCCCTGAGCCACGACGAGGTGGTCCACATGAAGGGCTCCGTCCGGGGCAAGATGCCCGGGGACGAGTGGCAGCAGCTGGCGGGCGTCCGGGGCTTTTACGGCTACACCATGGCCCATCCCGGAAAGAAGCTGAGCTTTATGGGCGTGGAGCTGGGCACCGAACAGGAATGGCACTTCGAGGACCAGCTGGACTGGGGCGTGCTGAACAGCGAGGGCAACCGGCAGCTCCATCAGTATATCAGGGACCTGAACCACTTCTATCTGAGTGAGAGCGCCCTGTGGGAGGACGACTACAGCTGGGAGGGCTTTCAGTGGCTGGTGCCCGACGACAACCAGAACAATGTGGTGGTGTTCCTCCGCCGGAACAAATCCGGCGAGGAACTGCTGTGCGCCATCAATTTCAATCCCAACACCTATGATGATTACCGCTTCGGCTGTCCCCAGGTAAAGGAGTACGTGGAGGTCTTCAACTCCGACGCGGCCGTTTACGGCGGCACCGGGGCGGTGAACGGCGCCCCCTGCAAGGTGGAGTGGATCCCCTCCCACGGCCAGGAGAGTTCCGTATCCATCCGGATTCCGCCCTTCGGCGCGGTGTTCCTGAAGGGCCGGGGAAAGCTGCGGGCCAAGCCCCAGCCCAGAAAGGCCAAGGAGGTCCCCGCCGGTGAGGCCCAGTCCGTGAAGCGGACCCGCAAGCCGGCCGCCAAGGAGGCGCCCGCCGTCACGGAAGCGCCCAAGAAGCCGGGCCGCAAGCCTGCCTCCGCCAAAAAGGCCGCCGCGCCCGCCGCGGCGGAAAAGAAGTCCGCTCCCCGGGGAAGGAAGAAGACGCCTTCCGCGGCTGAATAAATACGAGAGGATAGAAAAGCCATGAAAAAAGAGTGTATCGCAATGCTCCTGGCAGGGGGGCAGGGCAGCCGCCTGTACGTGCTGACCAGCAACGTGGCCAAGCCCGCCGTGCCCTTCGGCGGGAAGTACCGCATCATCGATTTTCCCCTGTCCAACTGCACCAACTCCGGTATCGACACCGTAGGCGTGCTGACCCAGTACAAGCCCCTGGAGCTGAACAGCTACATCGGCTCCGGCCAGCCCTGGGATCTGGACCGCATGGACGGCGGCGTCCACATCCTGCCCCCCTACATGCGTGAGGGCGACAAGGGCACTTGGTTCAAGGGTACCGCCAACGCCATCTACCAGAACATTGGCTTCGTGGATATGTACGATCCGGAGTACGTGGTGATCCTCTCCGGCGACCACATCTACAAGATGAACTACGATAAGATGCTGGAGGCCCACAAGGCCGCCAATGCCGCCTGCACCATCTCCGTGCTGGAAGTGCCCTGGGACGAGGCTCCCCGGTTCGGCATCATGGCCGTGGACGGGGAGGACAACATCACCGAGTTCCAGGAGAAGCCCAAGCAGCCCAAGAGCAACCTGGCCTCCATGGGCATCTACATCTTTACCTGGCAGAAGCTCCGTCAGGCCCTCATCGAGGATGAGGCGGACCCCAATTCCAGCAACGACTTCGGCAAGAACATCATCCCCAAGTTCCTGGCCGCCGGCGAGAAGATGATCGCCTACCGCTTTGACGGCTACTGGAAGGACGTGGGCACTCTGGAGAGCCTCTGGGACGCCAACATGGATATGCTCTCCCGCGGCGACCTGGACCTGCTGGAGGACAGCTGGCCCATCTACGCCCGCCTGCCCAGCCAGCCCCCGGCCTACATCGGCAAATCCTCCCTTGTGGAACACTCCGTGGTCACCCAGGGCTGTGAGATCACCGGCACCGTGAAGAACTCCGTCCTGTCTCCCGGCGCGCGGGTGGAGGACGGCGCGGAGGTACACTACTCCGTGCTGATGCCCGGCGTCACCGTGAAGCGGGGCGCCGTGGTGCGCTACGCCATCCTGGGTGAGAACTGCCAGGTGGAGGCCGGCGCCACAGTGGGCGAAAATCCCGAAAACTGCGATCCCGAGAAGTGGGGCGTCACCGTTCTGGGCCCCGGCACCGCCATCGCCGCCGGGGAGACGGTCAAGCCCAAGACAATGCTCAACAGCGAGCATAAGGAGGTGTCCAGATGAAAGGCAAACTGCACGGAATCATCTTTTCCTATGAAAAGCGCAGCGGCCTGCGGGAGCTGACGGAGTCCCGCATGCCCGCCTCCGTCCCCTTCGCGGGGCGCTACCGTCTCATCGACTTCATCCTCAGCAGCATGGTCAACGCCGGCATGACCGACGTGGGCGTGGCCATCCAGGGCAACTACCAGAGCCTGCTGGACCACCTGGGTTCCGGCAAGGACTGGGATCTGAGCCGGAAGCACGGCGGCCTGCGCCTGCTGCCCGCCTTCGCGGATGACAATGTGGTGGGCGGCATCCGGGAGTACCGGGGCAAGATGGAGGCCCTGGCGGGGGTCCGCTCCTATCTGGAGGGCATCCGCCAGAAGCACGTGGTCCTGGCGGACAGCGACCTCATCATCAACATTCCCATGCAGGATGTGTATCAGGCCCACATCGCTTCCGGCGCGGACATCACCGCCGTATGCACCAGCAACGTGGAGTCTGACGCCGACGTGACCTTCTTCCGCCTGGATGATACCGGCCGGGTGCGGGAGACCCTTTTCCCCCTCCGGGACCGCACCGGCTGCCACCGCTCCCTGGAGATCTATGTCCTGTCCAAGGAGCTGCTGCTGAACCTGGTGGACGAGTGCATGAGTCATGATCTGGCCAGCTTCCGGGGTGCGGTACTCCAGGCCAAGGCCAGGGAACTCCACATCCAGAGTTACGTCTGGGACGGCTACGCCGCTCAGATTCGCTCTGTGAAGGAATACTATGACCGCTCCCTGGAGCTGCTGGACCCGGCCATCCGCCGGGAGATCTTCCCCGCCGGCCGGCCCATCCATACCAAGGAGCGCAACGACGCGTCTACCTACGTGGACCCCGCCGGGGTCTGCTGCAACTGCCTCGTGGCCGACGGCTGTACCATTGAGGGCACGGTGGAGAACTCCATCCTCTTCCGGGGCGTCAGTGTGGCCAAGGGCGCGGAGGTGAAGGGCTGC
Organism: Oscillospiraceae bacterium; assembly: GCA_014237695.1. Classification (GTDB taxonomy): domain Bacteria; phylum Bacillota; class Clostridia; order Oscillospirales; family Oscillospiraceae; genus Pelethomonas. The sequence goes on from JAAZZJ010000023.1 coordinate 5,860, forward strand.
ATCCTCATGCAGGACACCACCGTCAGCCGGGACGCGGTGCTGCAGAATGTCATCGCCGATAAGGACGTGGTGGTAAAGGAATCCTGCACCCTCATCGGTCACGCCAACTATCCCATGACCATCGCCAAGGGCAGCAAAGTGTAAGAAAAGTCATAAAGGAGGGGGATGTTCTTCCTCCTCCTTTATTGATTGCTACAATTCTGCGCCGGAAGACGGCGTAAAACGGCTGGAAATCTTTACTTTTCCGCCGGGGCGGAGTATACTGCCCATTGTGGGGAGCGGACACGCCGCCGCTGCGGGCGGCCCGGCTGGAACAGGGCGCTTCCCAAGCTCTAAAGGAGGTTTTTCCCAATGAAGATTTTGTTTGCGACTTCTGAGGCGGTTCCCTTCTGCAAAACCGGCGGCCTGGCCGATGTGGCGGGCAGCCTTCCCCAGGCTCTGGCCCAGGCGGGCAACGAGGTGGAGGTGATCCTGCCTCTCTATCAGCGGGTAGCGGACAAGTGGAAGGATCAGATGGAATTCATCTGCCACATCGAGGTGCCCCTGGGCTGGCGGCGGGTCTACTGCGGCCTGTTCCGTCTGGAGAAGGACGGCGTGATCTGGTACTTCGTGGACAACGAATACTATTTCAAGCGGGACGCCCTTTATGGACACTACGACGACGGGGAGCGCTACGGCTTCTTCTCCCGGTCCATCATCTCCCTGCTGCCCGCCCTCCAGTTCATGCCGGAGGTGATCCACTGCAACGACTGGCAGACCGCACTGGTGCCCATCTACCTGAAGGACGAGTGCGTGCGCTGGCCGGAGATCCGCGGAATCAAGACGGTGTTTACCGTCCACAATATTGAGTATCAGGGGCGTTACGGCAAGGAGACCCTGGAGGATCTCTTCGGTCTGGCCCCCGGCTGGTTCACTGACGGCACCATCGCCATGGACGGGGACGTGAACCTGCTCAAGGGCGCGCTGATGACCTGCGACGCCATCACCGCCGTCAGTCCCACCTATGCCCAGGAGCTGCGCTACTCCTTCTTCGCTCACGGCATGGAGAGCGTTATCCAGCGCAATGCCGGAAAGGTGTACGGCGTACTCAACGGCTTGGACATGGAGCGCTACGATCCCGCCAAGGGCACGGGCATCAAGGCCAAGTTCAGCGTGAAGAACATGGCCGGCAAGGCCAAGAACAAGGCCTGGCTCCAGGAGCAGATGAGCCTGGCGGCGGACCCGGAGGTGCCCATCATCGGCATCGTCAGCCGTCTGGTGAGCCACAAGGGTCTGGACCTGATCTGCAAGGTCTTCGATCAGATCATGGACCTCAACTGCCAGTTTGTTGTGCTGGGCAGCGGGGACTGGAATTACGAGCAGTTCTTTGAGCAGAAGCGGGGCCAGTACAACGGCCGGATGGGCCTCTACCGGGGCTACAACGAGGAGCTGGCCAACGCCATCTATGCCGGCGCGGACCTGTTGCTGATGCCCTCCAAGAGCGAGCCCTGCGGACTGGCCCAGATGATCGCCATGCGCTACGGCACGGTGCCCATCGTCCGGGAGACCGGCGGACTGAAGGATACCGTCCATCCCTATGAGGCCTGGTGCGGCGCGGGCAACGGGTTCACCTTCGCCGACTACAACAGCGGCGACATGCTCTATGTCATCCGGCAGGCGGTGGAGCTGTATTACGACAAGCCCACGGAATTTGCCAATCTGCGCCGGGCTGGCATGACCGAGGATTTCAGCTGGAGCCGCAGCGCTCAGGCGTACAACGAGATCTATCAGAGGATCTGTTCATAACGAAGCCACGATTCCAACCGGGCGGGGCTGCCTCTCTGCGCAGCTCCGCCCTTCTGCTCCACCAAACCAACAGAAAAGAGGACACACCGATATGGAAAAAATGACCAAGGACTCCATGAAGAAGGCCATTATTGACAAGCTGCGCCTGAACTTCGGCTGCACCGAGGAGGAGGCCACCGAAGCCAATATGATGAAGGCCTGCGCCATGGTATTGCGGGACCGGATGAGCGCCCACGCTGTAGAGACCCGCTCCAAGGTCCGCAAGCAGCAGCTCCGGCAGGTCCACTATATGTCCCTGGAGTTCCTCATGGGCCGCAGTCTGATGAAGAACGCCTACAACCTGGGCGTTGTCGAGCCCATGCGTCAGGCCATCGAGGATCTGGGCTTCAAGCCCGCCCATATTTTTGACATGGAGCCTGACGCGGGATTGGGCAACGGCGGCCTGGGCCGTCTGGCGGCCTGCTATCTGGACAGCCTGACCACCCTGGAGATCCCCGCCTACGGCTATTCCATCTGCTATGAGCTGGGCATCTTCAAGCAGAAGATCGTGGATGGACAGCAGCTGGAGCTGCCCGACAACTGGAAGGATCAGGGCGACGCCTGGCTGATCCCCCGCCCGGATGAGGTGGAGGAGGTCCATTTCGGCGGAAAGCTCCGTGAATTCTGGGACGGCGGCCGGATGCACGTGGTCAACGAGGACTACACCCGGGTGCTGGCCGTACCCTGCGACATGTCCGTGGCAGGTTACGGCACCAAGCACACCAACGTCCTGCGCCTGTGGGACGCCAAGAGTCCCACGCCCATTGACATGGGCCTGTTCAGCCAGGGCCAGTATCTGAAGGCCAACGAGGAAAAGGCCATGGCCGAGGTCATCGCCAAGGTCCTCTACCCCGAAGACAACCACTATGAGGGCAAGAGCCTGCGCCTGCGCCAGCAGTATTTCTTCGTGTCCGCCACCATCCAGTCCATCGTCCGCAAGCACATTCAGGCCTACGGCACGCTCACCAATTTCCACGAGAAGAACGTCATCCAGATCAACGACACTCATCCCACTCTGGTCATCCCGGAGCTGATGCGCATCCTGATGGACGACGCCGGTCTGAGCTGGGATGAGGCCTGGAACATTACCTCCAACTCCGTGGCCTATACCAACCACACCGTACTGGCCGAGGCCCTGGAGCGCTGGCCCCAGCAGCTGATGCAGTCCCTGCTGCCCCGTATCTGGCAGATCATCTGCGAGATTGCCCGCCGGTGGCAGGAGAAGATCACCGCTTTCTACTGCGGCGACGAGAACAGGATCCGCAACATGGCGGTCATCTGGGACGGCGAGATCCGCATGGCCAACCTGTGCATTGCCGGCGGCATGGCGGTCAACGGCGTGTCCGCCCTCCACAGCGACATCCTCCGCAAGGATGTGTTCCGGGACGCCTGCAACATGGAGCCCGACAAGTTCAAGAACGTCACCAACGGCATCGATCACCGCCGCTGGCTGGCGGAGATCAACCCCGGCCTGAACCAGCTCATCTGCGACCTCACCGGCAGCAGCGCCTATCTTCTCCACCCCGGCGCGGAGCTGCCAAAGCTGGAGAAGTTTGCTGAGGACAAGGAGGTTCTCCTCCGTCTGGACCAGATCAAGCGGGCCAACAAGGAGGCCTTTGCCAAGTATGCCAAGAAGGCTCAGGGCTTTGCCATCAACCCGGATGCCATTTTCGACGTCCAGGTCAAGCGCCTCCACGAGTACAAGCGGCAGCTGCTGAACGTGATGCACATCATCCATCTCTACCACCAGCGTCAGGATAACCCCAATATGGAGGTGCAGCCCCACACCTTTATTTTCGGCGCCAAGGCTGCTCCCGGCTACGCTGTGGCTAAGCGGATCATCCGCCTCATCAACTCCCTGTCCGCCCAGATCAACCAAGACCCCATCTGCAAGGATAAGCTGCAGGTGGTGTTCCTGGAGAACTACCGGGTCTCCCTGGCAGAGCTGCTGATGCCCGCCAGCGAGGTGAGCCAGCAGATTTCCACCGCGGGCAAGGAGGCCAGCGGTACCGGCAACATGAAGTTCATGATGAACGGCGCGCTGACCGTTGGCACCCTGGACGGCGCCAACGTGGAGATGCACGAGGTACTGGGGGACGAGAACATGTTCCTCTTCGGCCTGAAGACCGAGGAGGTCAAGGAGATGCGGGACATCGGCTACAACCCCTTCAATCTCTATGCCCGGGATCCCAACCTCCACCGCGTGCTGGATCATATCAGCAACGGCTTCCGGGACGGCGTGCGCTACGACGACCTGGTACAGCAGCTGTTGCTGGGCGTGAACGGCTCCCCCGCCGACCAGTATATGCTCCTGGCCGACTTTGCTTCCTACTGTGCCGCCGAGCGGAAAATGACTGAGACCTATGCCGACCGCCAGAAGTGGAACCAGATGAGCCTGTGCAACATTGCCCGTTCCGGCATCTTCGCCGCCGACCGCTCCATCGCGGACTATGCGGAGAGAATCTGGCACGTGCCCTATAAGAAGTGATACGGGGGCGGTTCTTTTTCTTCTTGAAAGAAGAAAAAGAACCAAAAAGAAAAACTTTTAATGGCCCCCCGCCTGCCTTTATTGCTTATCTTTTTTATAACAGTCAGTGCCAGAAGGGCGCGGAACGTGAGTTCCGCGCCCTTCATCTTTTGGAGTTACAGGGAAAGCCTCAGCTCTCTGCCGGCCTCTCCACTGCCCGGACAAATTCCACGCCGGGATAGCAGGTCTCCAAAAACGCCTGCCCGTCCTCAGTTGTTGTCAGCGCCTCTTCAAGGAGGGAGCGGAAGTGTTCATCCAGCTCCTCCCTCCCGGTACTGGACGCCAGGAAAAAGTCCTGATCTGTATTCATCAGCACTCCAATTGCCGCATCCTCCTCCGTAGTCAGAAGATCCGCCGCGGGCAGGAACGCTACGTCTACGCCTCCATCCGCCAGCGCCTGGGCCGTGATGCCCCCGGCGGTGCCGATGGTCACAGTGGCAGGCTCCCCTAAGGTGCAGCCTACTTCCTCCAGCGCGCCGTCCAGCAGACTGGATAGCTCCTCCAAGCTTTCCAGCATCCGGTCCGTATCCTCCCAGTCCACCATGACCTCCACGCTCAGGCTCTCCAGGAACAGAGGGCGGGACTTCTCCGCCGGCTGATTTTCCTCCGGCTGGACAGAGACCGGCGGCGGGGAAGGCTCCGGCGGCGTCTCCGGCTCCGCCCGGCGGCACCCGGCCAGCAGCAGGCAAACCGCCGCCAGAGCCCATACGATCCTTATCTTCATCTCACGCCAGCCCCAGCTCCGCCATCTCGGCATTCACCCTGTCCTCGCAGGACCGCATGGCCGAAATGGTCCGCTCCATCAGAACATCCAGCTCCCAGCCCAGAAGCTCCGCTCCCTGCCGGATCACATCCCGGCTGCATCCGGCAGCAAATTTCTTATCCTTGAACTTCTTCCTGAGACTGCTGACTTCCATATCCTGAGTGCTTTTGCTGGGGCGCATCCGGGCGGCGGCGCCAATGAGCCCCGTCAGCTCGTCAGCGGCGAAGAGGACCTTTTCCATCTGATGCTCCGGCGCTACGTCGGAACACGACCCGTAGGCGTGGCTGACGACAGCGTGGATCAGCTCCTCACCGGCCCCGGCCTCCTGAAGAAGCTCCGGTGCTTTCCTGCAGTGCTGTTCGGGCCACTGCTCGAAGTCGATGTCGTGGAGCAGGCCCGCCAGAGCCCAGAAATCCGCCTGGTCTCCGTGGCCCAGCTCCCGGGCGTACCATGCCATGACGCCCTCCAGTGTCAGGGCATGGAGGATATGGAAGCTCTCCTTGTTGTACCGGCGCAGCAGGGCCAGTGCCTCTTCTCTGGTGTGCAGCATGATGGTATTCTCCTTATGTTCATTCTGGTAATATAGTCTGTGGGGACCGGCGTCAGCAGACGAGCCTGCCCAGCAGGGCCATGAGAGCCTCTGCACGCCGGTAGGACTGCTCCGACAACCGGGCGAACAGCTTGCGCAGGCAGATATCCATGGTCTCCTCCGAGGCCCGCTGGTAGTTGAAGCCATTGCAGGCCTCCTGGTGGTAGCAGGCCCGGAGCGCCTGATGCAGATTCTCCCAGCACAGGCGCTCTACCGAGACGGCCGGTGTGTAGCGGTTTCCGGTAATCAGGAAGTAGGCCGCGCACAGCTCCCGGGCGGCAGCGCGCTTCTCCGAGGCTGCCTGCCGCAGAAGTCTGGCGGCCTCCCGGTTTCCTGCCCGGCAGGCCAGAGCCTGACAGCACCGGCTCTCTGCCGTCTCCTCCTGGAGGAAGGACTCCAGCACCTCCAGGGATTCTTTGGCTTCGGTACCCATGCAGCAGGGATCGGGCTCCGCCCCGGGGAGATTTCCCCCTCCGCCCTCCTGGGCGGGAGCCGGGGCCGCCGTCTGAGACGCAGGCGCCGGAACGGTCTCCGGGACCGCCATACCGGCATCCGGTTCCTGGGAAAAGGGGTCCGTACCGGGCGCGACCCGCTGCCAGACACGGTCGTACACGCGATAGTCATACGCGGGGGACGGCTCCTGTCCGCCGCCAAAGGGTGTGGTTTCCATAGCAACAGCCTCCTTTACTAGGCCATTGTATGCGAAAAAGCCGGGGTTGGTTATTCCTCCGCCGTACCGGTCACACCGCTTTTCAAGGCCAGCAGATGCTCCGCCGCCAGCCGGTAACCCTCGAAGCCATACCCTGCAATGGTTTTACAGCAGGCCAGCCGGACATAGGACACCTGCCGGAAGTCCTCCCGCCTGCTCACATCGGAGATATGGACCTCCACCGCCGGAAGCTCCACCGCTTTCAGCGCGTCCAGCAGGGCCACGCTGGTGTGGGTATAGGCGGCGGGATTCATCACGATGCCGTCCATCCGCCCACAGGCGGACTGGATGGCGTCCACCAGCGCCCCCTCGTGGTTGGACTGGAAGATCTCGCACTCGATCCCCAGCTCGCCGCAGAAGGAGCGGATATAGTTCTCCAGATCAGCGTAGGTCTGTTTCCCATAAATATCCGGCTCCCGGATACCCAGCATGTTCAGATTGGGACCGTTGAGGAACAGCAGCTTCACCGGCCGTTCACCTCCTTCAGAACAGTATGGACCGTATCTTCTATCGATCCGTTATTGTCTGCCGTCAAGTCCGCAAAGGACTGGTACAAAGGCTCCCGCCGCCGCCACAGCTCCCGAAGGTCCGTGCTTTGGGACACCGGGCGTCCCGCCGTGGGCAGCTTTTCCAGAGAGCGGGTCAAATGGACGATAACGCCGTTTTGATGGAGGGGAGCATAGTTTTCCGGGCGTGTCACCACGCCGCCGCCGGTACTGAGGATACAGCCGGTACGAGCCCCGGCCTTTCGGGCGGCGGCGCTCTCCAAGGCGCGGAAAGCATCCTCCCCCTCCTCCGCGAAGATCTCGGGGATTGGCTTACCGGCCTCTGCCTCGATCAGGCGGTCCAGATCCAGAAACTCCTTTCCCAGCCGCCGGGCCAGCGCCCTGCCCACGGCGCTCTTGCCGCAGCCGGGCATCCCGATGAGGACCACATTTCTCACTTGGGCGGTCAGGCCGGAGATCACCTCCTCCAGACGGTGATCCGGGATGGTCTCCCCGGTGAAAAGCTCGGCGGCCCGTCTGGCCTGGGCCACCAGCATAGGCAGGCCGCAGGAACAAGGGATGCTCCTGGCCTCCGCTTCCATGACCAGGGCCGTGCGCAGCGGGTTGTAGACTACATCCAGCACGCCCTCCAGCTGCGGGAAGGCCTCCAGTGAGACGGGGGTCACGCCGCATTTGGGATACATCCCCACCGGCGTGGTATTGACGACCACCTGTGTGTCCGCGTGGCGGGAGAGATTTCCGTAGTTATCCTCCCCGTTCCGGGAGATCACCACGATCTGCGCCGCTCCCAGCTTCCGGGCGGCGGCCTGCGCCGTGCGGCTGGTGCCGCCGGACCCCAGAACGGCCACCTTTTTCCCGGCCATGTCCACCCCCGCCCGCCGGGCAAGGTAGATGAGGCCATCAATGTCCGTATTATACCCGGTGAGCCGCCCGTCCCGGTTGACCACCGTATTTACCGCCCCAATAGCCGCCGCCTGCGGGTCCACCTCGTCGCAGAGCGGGATCACCGTCTGCTTGTACGGGATGGTCACGTTCAGCCCCCTGAATTCCCGGCGGCGAAAGAGTTCCGCCACATCTGTAGGGGGGGTGGGATACAGCCGGTAATCGTAGTCCGCAAGGGCCTGGTGAATCCAGGGGGAAAAGCTGTGGCCCAGGGCCTCCCCCAACAGTCCGTATTCCATTCAGAAAACCTCTCCGTAAGCACCCAGGAAGGTAAAGAAGTCCTCTTTTTCCAGCTGGCTGAGTACCGTCTGGGTGTCGGGATCTTGTACGGAGGCCTCCACGTCGAAGTAGAAACGGAACTCGAAGTCCTTGCCGGGGATGGGACGGCTCTCCAGCTTGCAGATGTTCAGCCCACGGGTGGCGAACTTGGCGATGAGGCTGTAGAGGGAACCGGGGCGGTGGCTGGCGGAGGCCACGAAGGTGATCTTGTTGGACCCGTCGTAGATCTCAAGATTCCGGGAGATGCAGATAAACCGGGTATAGTTGTGGTCCGTATTGGCCACCCGGTTGGAGAGGATCTCCAGTCCGTAGAGGTCCGCGCACCCGGCAGAGGCGATGGCAGCCAGATCCGTGCGGCCGCTCTCGGCAACATACTGGGCGGCCCGGGCGTTGTTGTCGAAGACCGTCACCTTCACGCCGCTGCTCTTGAGGAAGTCTCCGCACTGGTTCAGGGCCTGCTCGTGGGCCACTACCTCTTTGATATCCGCCTGTTTCACGCCGGGGCGGGCCAGCAGGCAGTGTTCCACCTTCAGCTTCAGGCTGCGGACGATCTTGCAGTTGTACTTTTCCATGAGGTCGTAGACCTCGGTGACGGATCCGGCGGAGGAGTTCTCGATGGGCAGGATGCCATACCGGCACATACCGGTCTCCACCGCCCGGAACACGCCGTCAAAGCGCCCGAAATACATGATCTGGGGCAGGGCGAACATCTTGGTGCAGGCCATCTGGGAGTAGGCCCCCTCGGCTCCCTGGCAGGCCACCACCGCCCGGCTGGGGAACTGCCCGGAGGATTTCGCCGCCGCCGCGGTAGTTTAGGCGCAGGGGGGGGATACTATAAGCCCAGAGCAGGAAGGTGCCGGCACCGAAGAGC
>JAAZZJ010000240.1:0-220 GCA_014237695.1 Oscillospiraceae bacterium
GCCGGGTCTCCTTGTGAAGACCTGATCCGCAAAGACTTCCTCGCCGGGAACACCGTCTGTATAGGTTACAGTATGGAGCTTCACCCACTGCGCGGTAATGGTGATATTTCCGTCCTTGTCGGTCACCGGATCTCCCCATCCGGTAAAGGTGTAGCCGGGCCGGGTGGGATCAGTGGGATGCTCGCCAACCTCTGTGGTATCCTTGGGGATTTCTCTTTCC
>JAAZZJ010000240.1:230-3865 GCA_014237695.1 Oscillospiraceae bacterium
ATCGGTATAGCCGTCTTTCCAAGTGACCTTGACCCTGGGCTGGCAGCAGATCACAACGATTTCTTTATCCTTGTCCAGAGTACCGGTTTTTTCACCCTGCACTTCTTTGATCACATAGCCATCCGGAGCTTTGGGCGTAACGGTATACCCCGAACCCTTCTCCTGTTCCGTGAAGGTGGAGGAAATTTCCTTCCCCTGCTCATCCACATACTTGACCGTCAGCTTGCAGAGTATGCCATGAGCGGCTTTCAGGGCTACCATCCGTGTATCGTTCTGTTGTGGAATATACGTTTCATAGTAGGCTTCGTCCTCGGAGTCCAGTTGGCCCCACCGGGGAACATCATGCTCTGAAGTTGAAATAGTCCAGCACGAGTCACTGTTGGAAGTGGCAGTGTTTTCGTGGACATCCATCCCGTCAATAAACCAGCCGGTGATAAGGGAACTGGCCTTGCCTCCGTGCGCTTCATCCAACCGCCAGCCGTCATTGGTCTCACATAGAGTAATCGTGCTTTTTTCGAAGTAGGAATCAGCACCATCATAATGGCTGCAAATATCATCACCTCTATGCAGCGCGGTATTGTTGCACACCTTACCGCCGGTCATGATGAACTCCGAGTAGCAGGTATTGTGGATGCCGCCGCCAGTCCCTGCCTCATTGCAGGTGACTTCACCACCAGCCATTGTCATTTTACTATGGCCGTATAAAAGGATACCGCCGCCGGAATCGAGGCCGCATACATCCTCCGTCTTGCCGGTTCCTTCTACTGTGTTTCCGGTGATAGCGCCATCTTGCAAAACAAGTTCTGCATGACATACACCTACACCGCCGCCCCATAGCTTAGCACGGTTCTTCTCAATTTTTCCGCCCTCCATTCTGAGGAAGGATTCGATATCTGTGTCAGGGTTGTCACGGGCGCCCCAAACTGCTACACCACCACCCATATTGCCAAGAGCGGTATTGAGAGAAATTTCGCCGTCCTTCATGATAAAGGCGCCTGAATCAATATTCACACCACCGCCAGATTCAGATGCGGTGTTGCTCGTGATTTCACCGCCGGACATGGTGAAGCTGCCTGCACTATACACACCGCCGCCGCCATGCAGACCCTCGGTAGGTTTTGCCGAATTGCCGGTGATGGTACCGCCGGTCATCTCAAACAGCGCGTTTCGCATAACATACACGCCGCCGCCGTCTTTCGCGGTGTTGCCGGAGATGACGGCATCGCTGGACATGGTAAACTTATTGGCATCGTCGGTCTCCAGGCACACACCACCGCCGTTCTGGGTAGCGGTATTGCCGCTGATGGTACCGCCAGTCATAATGAAATTCGCACTTTCCTCCAAGTTCACGCCGCCGCCATTTTTGGCAGTGTTATTTGTGATCCGACCGCCAGTCATGGTAAACTCAGCATTGGAACGGTCTATATCCACGCCGCCGCCACCTTGCTTGGCAGCGTTGCCGGAGATGGTGCCGTCTTCCATAAGAAAGGTTCCGAGCTTATCCGGTATAGGCACCCAATCCTTTGCTTGGCCAGATACAACTATACCGCCGCCCCAATTTTGGGCCGCGTTACCGGAGATCGTACCGCTGTGCATGAGGAAGGAACCCCACTCCACATACACACCGCCGCCCCAGCCAGCATTATGGACATTTGCGGTGTTTCGACTGATTTCCGCAGGCGCGGTCATTTCAAAGGAAGCACCGCCATAAATATTTACGCCGCCGCCGCAACGTCCAGTATTGCCAGTAATTTTACCGCCCGTCATGGAAAACGAGGCGTTCTCTCCCCTCACAGCTACACCGCCGCCGCAATCCGTCATTGTATCCCAACTGTTATTATTGGCAATAGTGCCGCCCGTCATTTCAAAGCGGCCGCACACATACACGCCGCTCCCGCTCCGGGCTTTATTACCAATAATGGTACCGCTGGTCATGATGAAAGTTGCATTCTCATCGACATACACACCGCCGCCATTCCGCCAATTGGCATCCCCGCCGGTGACCTTGCCCTTGTCGCAGATAATGGTATCGGAGTCAAGGCTGTTGGAGACAATGATATCTTCTGTCTCTCCGCTGCTGTCCTTCAGCGTGAATTCGGTGCCCTCGCCAGTGACCTTGATGATAAAGAAGTCCTTTTTGCCACCATTCAGGGTTTTGCCGTTCAGATCCAGAGTAACCGTACTGCGGATCTCCAAGGTAGAGGTCAGGTCAATATCACCATCCAGCTTGACCTCGCCGCCGTTGGCAACCGCCGCTCTCAGCGCCTCCTCAGTTGTGACGCCCGCATCTGTCACATCCTCCTCCAGCGTCACCACGTCCCAGAAGGCATCCAACGCCTCGCGGCGCTCCCGTACCTCCGGAAGCCCGGTTTGTTCCCAGGTCAGAGCGTCATAAAGCTCCTCGGCTTCGTTGACGGCGGACAGCATTGCCTCCGCGTCATCGATTTCCGCCAGATCATACAGTGCGTCAACCGCATCCAGAAACGCCAGGACTTCCGCAGGAATCTCCGGCTCAACCGTACCGGCGGCGGGAATCTCTTCCTGCTTTACCAGCACTGTCTCGCAAACCTCGCAGTGAGTCCCCTCTGTCAGACCGGGGGCCGTCTCGGTGGGCTCAACGGCTTTGTCTACAGCTTCCCTGTGACCAACGGCAGGAATTGCCTCAGTGGTTTCCATGCCGCAGATGCTGCAGGCAAGGCGCTGCTCTCCGGCCTCTGTGCAGGTGGGATCGCTGATTACCTCAAGGACTTCGAAAGAGTGCTCGTGCTCAGGAAAAACCTCCTCATCCTCCGGAGACTCAGGAACCTCCCCCTGACACAGCCCGGTATTTTCGCTGCATACAGGGCAGCTGCTGTTGACTGCCTCCTCCGTACAGTATGCTTCACAGACGCAGACGGGGGCCTCCTCGTAAGGCGGCTCCTCCTCCGCTGCGAAGGCTGGAACCTGGACCAGGCTCAGGCACATTGCCGAAGCCAGGAGCAGAGGCAAACCATGCCTCCACACTTGTTTTAACTTTTTCATAATTCTCCCTTTCTTTGCGGAAATTCGGACGCAAAGAGTGTCCGGCAGCCGAACGGGCATGGGATGGCGGCGGCATCCTTTAGCCTCAGGCTTTGCTGTCCCAGCGTTTCCACTGGTTTGCCATGTGCAGCCGAACGAGCATAGGGAGACACGTCTCCCAACAGCCTCTGGCTTTGCGCCCCATCGTTTCCAATGGTTTGCCAAGGATTTCCCAAAAGCGTACTTTCTGGCAGGCATCCCCCTTTCAAGCGTTATCGTCGGACTCTGTTTGGACGTATATACACCCGGCCTTCCCCGAGGGTGCGGAAGAAACGGGAGTATACCCTGTGGTGGTCAAGCCTGGGGCGAGCCTTCTCCGTCACCGCCTACGGCGGCGACACCTCTCCCTTTGGGGGCTGTCAGCCGCAGGCTGACTGAGAGGGCGTCTCTCTGCTTACCGGCAGTAGACAAAATTCTGATTTTGTCATAAGGTTGCATGTTTTCAAGCAACTAGCAAGAAAAATGCAACTAAAAAGCGCATGAAAATCAGAGACTGCAAAAAACTACACTTGCAGTCCCAGATTTTTCATGCGCTTTTCGGTAATTCGCTGATTTTTTAAGAACGGTCTTCTCTT
>JAAZZJ010000240.1:3898-4122 GCA_014237695.1 Oscillospiraceae bacterium
GCGTGTTCCATTCCAGTGGTCATCAAATAAATCCGGGTAGTGTTGATAGAGGAGTGCCCCAGAATATCGGCCAGCTTCACAATGTCCCGGCAAACCTTATAGAACGTAGCCGCAAACAAATGCCGGAGGTTGTGGGGAAAAACCTTCGAGCTTTCCACACCGGCCTTGGCGCACAGCGTTTTCATCTCCCGCCAGATCTGGCGGCGGGAGACCGGCTTTCCGCT
>JAAZZJ010000241.1 GCA_014237695.1 Oscillospiraceae bacterium
CGAGATTCAGTAATCAGGGCTGCCGGTAAGCGTAATCTGAACCAACTGCCTCAAGGACCGCCGTTCGGCCGCTTCCGGTGTCTGGACAGCCGGTCCGGCAGAGAATAAAATCTATTTTTAAGGAGAATATTGCGATGAGCAAGACTGAGAACCTCGCCCAGCATCTTGAGAAGCTGCATATCAACAACATGTACAAGAATGACTTCTACTGGACCTGGGACAAGACCGACGATGAGCTGGACGCTATCTTCACCGTGGCGGACGCCCTGCGCGACCTGAGAGAGCGGAACATCTCCACCAAGATCTTTGACTCCGGTCTGGGCATCTCCATCTTCCGGGACAACTCCACCAGAACACGGTTCTCCTTTGCCTCCGCCTGCAACCTGCTGGGCCTGGACATCAAGGACCTGGACGAGAAGACCAGCCAGATCGCCCACGGCGAGACCGTCCGTGAGACCGCCAACATGGTGTCCTTCATGGCCGACGTCATCGGCATCCGGGACGACATGTTCATTGAGGAGGGCCACAAGTATCAGAAGACCTTTATGGACGCGCTGGACGAGGGCTATGAGAAGGGGATCCTGGAGCAGCGTCCCACGCTGGTGAACCTCCAGTGTGACGTGGACCACCCCACCCAGGCGATGGCGGACCTGCTGCACGTCATTCATGAGATGGGCGGCGTGGAGAACCTGAAGGGCAAGAAGGTGGCGATGACCTGGGCGTACTCTCCCAGCTACGGCAAGCCCCTGAGCGTGCCCCAGGGAATCATCGGGCTCTTTACCCGCTTTGGCATGGACGTGACCCTGGCCCACCCGGAGGGATATGAGATCCTGCCCGAGGTGGAGGAGATCGCCGCCAAAAACGCGGAGGCCTCCGGCGGCTCCTTTAAGAAGGTCAACTCCATGGAGGAGGCATTCAAGGACGCGGATATCGTGTATCCTAAGTCCTGGGCGCCCTTCAAGGCGATGGAGAAGCGCACCCAGCTGTACCGGGAGGGCGATAAGGCCGGGATCGACGCCCTGGAGAAGGAGCTGCTGGCCCAGAACGCCGAGCATAAGGACTGGTCCTGCACCGAGGATATGATGAAGCTTACCAAGGACGGCAAGGCCCTCTACATGCACTGCCTGCCCGCTGACATCTCGGGCCTGAGCTGCACCGAGGGCGAGGTGGACAACAGCGTGTTCGACCGGTACATTGAGCCGCTGTACAAGGAGGCGTCCTTCAAGCCTTATATCATCGCCGCCATGATCTTCCTCAGCAAGGTCAAGGACCCTGTGGCCGCGCTGCGGGATCTGGAAAAGCGGGGCGAGAAGCGCAAGGAGTTTTAATTCATTCTGTCAGGCAGGAAAGGGAGTACCCCGGGTACTCCCTTTCCCAATCAGGAGGATGGAAAAATGGATTGCCCATATTGCAGAAAGAGTACGGCCGCAGGGCGGATAGAGGCAGAAAAGCTGCCGTAATGGATTCCGGAAGACGAGGAAGCAAGGGGCGGTATCCTGTAGGCAAAAAACACAAATAGTATTGTTCCTGCAAAATATTATTGATTGACTTCTGCGGCTGTGGCGGCATATTACTGCCATACATGCAAAAAATAATCATTGATACAGAACCATAAAAAAGATCGAGGATAGCGAGGAATGAACCATGAGTAAACGTATCGTCATCGCCCTGGGCGGCAATGCCCTGGGCAGCACCCTTCCCGAGCAGGCGGAGGCGGTGAAGATCACCGCCCGGGCTATCGTGGACCTCATCGAGGACGGCAACCAGGTTGTCGTGGCCCACGGCAACGGGCCCCAGGTGGGCATTATCAATAACGCCATGTCCGCCCTCCAGAAGGAGGACCCCTCCCAGGGGTACACCCCCCTGTCCGTCTGCGGAGCCATGAGCCAGGCGTATATCGGGTACGACCTGCAAAACGCCTTCCGTGAGGAGCTGCTGGACCGTGGGATCACCAACATGCCCGTCTGCTCCATCGTGACCCAGGTGGAGGTGGACCCGGCGGACCCCGCCTTTGAGAACCCCACCAAGCCCATCGGAAAGTTCATGACTGAGGCTGAGGCGAAGGCGTACCAGGAATCCACCGGGAATCCTGTCAAGGAGGACGCGGGCCGGGGCTGGCGGCGGTATGTGGCTTCCCCCAAGCCCAAGCACATCATCGAGGCCGGGGCTATCCGGGCGCTGACCGAGGATGGGCATCTGGTCATCTGCTGCGGCGGCGGCGGCATCCCCGTCTACCGCACGGAGAAGAACCATCTCAAGGGCGCGGCGGCGGTCATCGACAAGGATTTCGCCTCCGAGCTGCTGGCCGAGCAGCTGGACGCGGATATGCTCATCATCCTCACCGCTGTGGAGAAGGTGGCCGTCAACTTCCGCAAGGAAAACGAGCGGTGGCTGGATACCCTGACGCCGGAGCAGGCCAAGGCCTACGCCGCCGAGGGGCAGTTCGCGCCGGGATCCATGCTTCCCAAGGTGGAGGCCGCGGTGAAATTCGCCGAGTCCAAGCCGGGCCGCGAGGCCCTCATCACCCTGCTGGAGAAGGCCAGGGCCGGCATCGCCGGGAAGACGGGGACGATCGTCCGGCAGTGATACTTTCAAAAGTATCAAAAAGATCTTTAATGCGGGCCTGGAAGCGCTGCTATTCCTGCATTTTTGCCCGGTGATGAAATGAAGGGTTTGATTGAGGAATAGTATAGGGACGAATAGACCGATATGACAAGACCAGAGCCCCCTCTCCGGACGAAAATCCGGAGAGGGGGCTCTGCCTGGACAGCCAGAGAGGGAGGATCCTGCTTTATTTTTTGTAGTGGATCCGCACGCTGGCGGGGAGCTCATCGAAGCTCACTTCTTCCCAGGAGATGACGCCCCGGAGGGGCGCGACGCGGACAAGGACGTAGGCGCCGTCCCTCAGCTCCCGGGAGGTGTCCAGATCCAGATTTTTGCCCGCACCGCTCTCGGTGTAGGCCTGGAGGGTATAGCGGTAGTTCATCCCTCCGTGGGGTGTGATAGGGGCGATCTTTTCGTTGTCGATCTGACTGTACAGGTTCTCCGCGTTGTCCGTCGTGGACTGGAAAAGAAGTCCCATGGAACAGATCCCTGCTACCAAGATCAGCGCCAGTGCGCCGGTGACGAGAAGAACGGTTTTGCCTTTTTTCACAGAAAAGCCTCCTTGCATGGGTGATGAGGCTATTATATTGCACGGGCGCGCTGCATTCCATCGCTTTACCTTACAAAACGGGCGGGAAACTTACAATCCTGTAAGATTCCCGCCCTGCTGCGTTTTTTACACCTGCAAAAACTTTCTTATGGCGCTGAGGCTGCCGCCGACACCGATGAGCATCCCGGCGACCGCAAAGATGACGGCTACATAGGTCCACATACTCTGGAAGGGGACCACGCTGATGAGGTTGATGGTGTCGTTGCTGGCCACCGACCGGGCCACCGCTTCGTAGAGGCCCCACTGGAGAAAGAAGCCGATCACTGCCGAGAACAGGCCCAGCAGGAAGCCCTCGTAGACAAAGGGCCAGCGGATGAAGCCGTTTGTCGCGCCTACCATCTTCATGATGGCGATCTCGTCCCGGCGGTCGAAGGTGGTCAGCTTGATGGTATTGGCGATAATGAACACCGATACCAGGAACAGCACCGCGATGAGGACCACGCACACTACGCCCGCCACATTGCGGATGGTGATGAATCCCGCCGCCTCGTCCTCGTAGGCGCTGACATTGCCCCTGCCGATGCCGGGCACCGCCTCCAGGGCTTCCTTGGTCTGGCGCATATAGCCAATGTCCTTCAGGTCAATGGCGTAGCGGTGGCGGAAGTTGTCGTCGGGCAGCCCCTGAAACAGCTCGTCATCCTCATACCGGCCCCGGAAAGCGGCGGCGGCCTCTTCGTTGGAGATAAAGGTGGCTTTTGCCACGTTGTCCAGCGACAGGATAACCTGCTCCATGGCCCGGGCCTCGTCCTCCGAGAGGGACTTGTCCACAAAGGCCAGCATCTGATTCTGGGATTCCATCTCCGCCAGCATGGCGTTGGCGTTCACCGCCACCAGAGTAAAGGTGCCCATAATCAGCAGACAGGCTACCGTGATGCCCACGGCGGCAAAGGACATGAAGCCG
>JAAZZJ010000242.1 GCA_014237695.1 Oscillospiraceae bacterium
AGGCCGCAGGGTTCCGGAAGAAGTTCAGGTACGCCTGGCGCAGATTCTGGTGAACCGTACACAGCGCCTGACTGTCCACCTCTTTCAGGAAGGGCGCTTCCTTTTTATAATGGGCAGGGGTGGGGATATACTGCAGGTCCGTAGCAGCGTAGAACTCCCGCGCATCGGTTAGCATCCTGTTCCAGAGATACCGGCAGCAGTGGAAGGTTTTGTCCATCAGCTCCGCCTGTTCCGGCGTGGGGTAGAGGCGGAACTTGAAGACGGTGTACCGGCTTGTGGTTCCGCCGGGGAGGTCCTTGCGATTTTCTGCCACAGGTACTCCTCCCTCCCTGTCCCGGACAGGTTGTATACTACTTGGCCGGGGATGAACGCTTAAAATGAAGAAAAGGGCCTGAAAGTATCTGCTTTCAGGCCCTTTTCTTTTTCTTATTTTGTAAAACAAAGCCCACGAATTCCCAATTTGCCGTTATAATACTGTAATATCCATAAAGAAAGAGAGGAGCGCAGGAATGACAGGCATCATGTACGGCTACGCCCGCGTGTCCACCCGGAGTCAAAAAGAGGACCGGCAGCTGGCGGCATTGAAGGATTTCGGCGTAGCGGAAGAGCGTATTACGGTAGAAAAGCAGTCCGGGAAAAACTTTGACCGCCCGCTGTATCAGCGCCTGGCGCGAGCGCTCCGTTCCGGAGACGTTCTGGTCATCAAGAGCATCGACCGTCTTGGCCGGAACTATGATGAGATTCTGGAACAATGGGCCTATATCACCAAAACCAAGCGAGCGGCCATTGTCGTATTGGACATGCCCCTGCTGGACACCCGGGAGGGCCGGGACCTGACCGGCACGCTGGTGGCGGACATCGTCCTCCAGCTTCTCAGTTACGTTGCGCAGACAGAGCGGGAATTCCTCCGCCAGAGGCAGGCGGAGGGGATTGCCGCAGCCAAGGAACGGGGGGTCCGCTTCGGACCCGCGCGCATCCCTATGCCGGAGGGCTTTGATGAGCTGGCGGAGGACTGGAAGAACGGGTATATCTCCGCCACGGAGGCGGGGAGACAGCTGGGTATCTCCCGCAAGACCTTCACCCGCCGCGCGTCGGAGTGGAGGCAGGAGGCTGCGGAGTAAGGAATTTCCCCGCAAATACCTGCCGGAACCGCTTTCATGTCGATTTCCAGATAAAAATGTACGACCGTTGCCGGTTGGAACGGTTGGACCTGCAACAAATCCAGCGCAAACGCAAAGCTCTTTTTGATCCTCTGAAACAGCCGGCGGCCCGGGGCCAATAGGCTCCGGGCCGCAGACTCAGCTCAGGGAATTGCCTTTCAGGGAATCGCTTTCAAATCTTCCATCGCTCCCCGGATGCGCTCCAGCAAGGGCTCCGGCAGGGAGAGTCGCTCCATCTCGATCCCGCCGTCTGTCAGGCGGTTGCGGATGCCGAAGTAGATCCCTTCCAGCCAGACGGACGAGTGGTGCCACTCTCCCCGCAGGCAGGCCAGCAGGCTCAGAGCGCCGGAGGACAGGGCCGGAGCCACATAGGGCTTGTAGCCCAGCGTGCGCATGTCCAAATTGGCATGTTTGGTCCGTTCCGTCAGCTCACGGGAGAGGGCATCATCATACCGGGAGACGGAGTTGGCAATCACCAGGCCCTCCCCGTGGGGGCCGAAAGCGCGTCCATCTATGAGATAGGAGGCAAAACGGGGATCCTTCTTTGCATAGTACCTGGCCCTGGCATCCATCACCCCCAGGCCAAAGCCCCGGATCTGTCCGGCGGACAGGCCGCTCTCCAGCAGGGCCGCCCGGCACAGGGGGTCCACCGGGTCACTGACCACGCAGAACATGCCCTGAAACCCCCTTTCCCGGGCCATGCGGGCGTAGCCGGCCACCAGAGGGCGGTTCAGCTCATACTGGGCCATGCGCACATCCCCGCTTTTCACCGCCGTATCCGGCACAAACCGGGATGCGCAGAAAAGAAACACGTCGCAGTCCATCAGACATTCCGGGGAAACAATCTCCACCGGCGGAAAACAGGTATCTCCCGGGGCGGCGATCTGGTTCAGCTCGAACTCCCACCGCTGGGGCACGTTTTCCCGCAGATCACAGATGCCGACGGAGGAAATCACGTCCCCGCCCATGAGCCGCAGGCCCAGGGCTAGGGTGCTGCCCACATCCCCCAGGGCCAGGAGATGAACGCGGTACTTCTCTTTTCTGACCGGGGGTCTACAGAAAAGTCCGCCGGTTTCACATGTTACATGGCTTTGTTGTGGAAAGTATGTCATTTCGCTCACCCTATCACAATTTTGAAATTGGCCTGGAGCCGCTTGAGCATTTCAATGTCGTTGTCCAGATAGGTGGACGCGGCCCTGCTGAGGTCGTAGGACATGCAGCTGCCCTTATCCGGGCAGAGAGGCAGAATCACCGCCTCTCCCAGGCGGCTGAGGGTCAGATTCCGGGCATAGAGGGCCCGGTATTCCGTCTCCAGCGTGAGCAGGATATCCCGGGCGTTTTCCAGACAGCACAGGCTCAGATGGTAGGTGGAGCCATCGGCGCAGTCCTCGCTGAAATCCGGCGCAGCGTAGGGAAATATCCGGTTCACCGCCGGGTGAAGCCCTCCGGCCATGGGCTCCCGGCGGCGGACAGTATCGCCGCCGATGAAGGGGTACAGGGTGGATTCCACAAAGCGCAGGCGGAGGTTGGGCAGATAGTAGATGCTGTCCACCGGGTAGCCCAGCTGCTCCATGGTGTCCCGGCCCATGCCGGTGAGATAGCCCACCAGCACCTGCCGCACCTGGGTGCCGGTCTCCGAGAGCAGGGGCGCGATAGCCCGGATGCGTTTTCCATCGTGGAGCATGTCGTCCACCAGGATCACCGGCCGGTCAAAGGCCCGGATGGTCCGCACCTGGTCGGACAGAGAGGCATAGAAGGGGTAGGCCTCCACGGAAAAGCGGGAGATATCCGGATCATAGACCTTGTCTGTGTGCAGGGTCTTTGTGACGGTATTGGGCACCGCCACCCCCCGGAGGATTTTTCCAAAGGGTACACAGATGCACTCCCCCAGCGTCCGGGGCTCTGTGGGATGGGGCGGGACACCGTTGCAGGCCGCGATGCGCCGCAGCAGCCGCTGGTATACCACACCCGCCGACATGGACAGCACCAGGCAGCCGGGATACATCTCTGTCAGCGCCTTCTGCAGCCGCCGGTGGGCGGCGGAAACGGCAGAGAGTACCCTGGGATTGGTACTGAGAGGGGCCTTGACGGTGGTCTCGATATTGCGGGTGAGTACGATGGGACGGCGCATGTCTACGGTGAGCAGCTCCTGTCCGTGGTCCGTCATCGGGGCGGTGACAAAACCCTGGAGATCAAGAATCTCCCGGACATAAGGCACTGTGGCCTCCGCCGGACAGTAGAGAGCGAAGGTGAACTCCTGCCGCAGGGCCAGGGTCAGGACCTCCGTCAGGAGCAGCTGACACAAATCCAGCTGCCCGGCGCTTTTGGGGACGTAAATGCCGCTGATGACCAACACCCGCCCGCCGGTCTCCCGGCGGATGAAGGCTGCCAGCTGGGCGTTGCCCAGCCGCGAGAAAAGGCGGGAGGACTCCAGGCATTGAAAGCTGGCAAAGCCCAGGGGTGTCTCGCCCCGGCGGAGGACGCACAGATGGTCCCCCAGCCGCCGCAGGGTCCCGAAAAGGCCCTCAGACTCCGGATATCCCGCCAGAACCGCGGCACGCAGGGACGCCTCCGTCTCCCCATCCAGCTCCAGGCGCCGCTGGAAATTCAGCTCCTCCAGGCGCAGCAGGGGCTTGTCCTGGGGCTCCCGGAGATACAGGCCATGAAGGTAGATAAACTCCTGGGCCACCGGGTCGATGAGGTTGGACACGTCCCGGCCCTGATCGATGGCCTCCCGAATGCGGGTGGAGCTGATCTCCTCCAGATGGGTGGGCAGCTGCAGCTCCACCACCTGTCCGCCAATGGCGCTGTAGTCGTGAAAGTCCCGCCCTCCCTGGTCCCGGCGGAAGATGATATGATCGAATGTGTGGATGGAATTCTCCCGAGGCTCCGCCCGGTAACAGGAGGCCCCGGCCACCACGTCGCTGCCCGCCACGAT
>JAAZZJ010000243.1 GCA_014237695.1 Oscillospiraceae bacterium
GGAGCGGGACGGGTTTATCTGCACCGTAGCCGGAAAGGGCAGCTTCGTGGCCCAGCAGGATGTGGAGCTGGCCCGGGAGAGCAGCCTGCGGGAGATCGAGCTGCATCTGCAATCCGCTCTGGAGCTGAGCAGGCAGATCGAGCTGCCCATAAGCGAGCTGCAAAATATACTTCATGTATTAAGCGAGGAGGAATAAACAATATGGAAAGCAACGCGATCGAGATCCGCAGTCTCTGCAAGCACTATAAGGGCTTTTCTCTGGACGATCTGAATCTTGACCTGCCCTACGGCTGTGTCCTGGGTCTGGTCGGCGAAAACGGGGCCGGTAAAAGCACCACCATCCGCCTTATCATGGACACTCTGGAGCGGGACGGCGGGACCGTCTCCGTCCTGGGGACGGACAATCGAAGCAAAGAATTTCTGGATCTGAAGGAGGACATCGGCGTGGTGCTGGACGAGACCTTCGTGCCGGAGGTCATCAACGCCAAGCAGATGGGAAAGATCATGGCGGGCACCTATAAGAACTGGGATCAGGCCGTCTATGACGGCTGGATCAGGCGCTTCGAGCTGCCCCTGGACAAGAAATTCAAGGACTACTCCCGGGGCATGACCATGAAGCTGGGCATCGCGGCGGCTCTGAGCCACCACCCCAGGCTGCTGCTTCTGGACGAGGCCACCGGCGGTCTGGATCCCATGGTCCGGGAGGAACTGCTGGAGGTGTTCGCCGACTTTGCCGCCGAAGAGGGCCACGCAGTCCTGCTGTCCAGCCACATTGTCAGCGACCTTGAGCGCATCTGCGACTACATCGCTTTCCTCCACAAGGGCCGTCTGGTCCTGTGCGAAGAGAAGGACCTGCTGCTGGACAAATACGGCATCCTGAAATGTTCCAAAGAACAGCTTGCCAACATCCCTGAGGAGGCCATTCACGGCAGGCGGGTGGGGACCTACGGCGTGGAGGCCCTGGTAGAGCGGGAGTTCATGCCCCGGGACGCGGTAGTGGACCGGGCCAGTCTGGAAGACATCATCCTGTATATGGTGAAAGGAGAACAGAAATGATCGGACTTTTGAAGAAGGACCTCTATGTGGCGGATAAATCCGGACGGCTGCTGCTGGTACTGGCATTGATATTCAGTATGATCCCCACAATGGGAGCCTTCGGCAGTACCTATGCCATGATGATGGCAGTAATGATGCCGCTGACTTCCATTGCCTATGACGAGCGGTGCAAGTGGGACCGCTACGCGGCCATGCTGCCCTATCGGATCGGCCAGCTGGTGTGGAGCAAATATCTGCTGTCCTATCTCTATACCCTGTTGGGCGGAAGCATCATCGTGCTGGGGGCGTTCCTGCGGGGCATGACTACGGGGGCGGTGGATTGGAAGGAGACGGCGGAGATGAGCGTCCTGCTGGCGGTCGTCATGCTGTTCATTACTGCGCTGGGCCTGCCGATGCTCTACCGGTTTGGGTCCGAAAAGGGCCGGCTCGCGATGTTCCTTTGCATGGGTGGCGGCGTTGGCGCGGCCATGGGGCTGATGGGCATTTTCGGAGAGCTTCCGAAAATGCCGGAGCTTCCTATGCCCCTGGTGATCGCAGGGGTCGCCGTCCTGGCGGCCGGAGCGACCTGGCTGTCCTTCCGCTTGAGCGTACATTTCTACAGGAAGCGCCAGAATGGGGCGTACAACTAAGCCTGAAGGGAGGAGACGGCTATGCTGGCAATGCTGCGGAAAGATCTATATGTCATGGGCCGCTATACGGCATACCTGATCCTTTCATGGCTGGTGGTCACGTGGGCGGCTACACGATTTCTGGAATCGGACGCCGGATTCCTGTATGGTATGCTGCCGATGTTCTCACTGACCATCTCGCTGAACAGCATCAGCGCCGATGAGGGCCGCTGGGACCGTTTTGCCGCAGTAACGCCCCTGCGGCCCTGGCAGATCGTGCCGGCAAAGTACCTGTTCGCATACGGCTGCCTGGCTGTGATGACGGCTCTGGCCGCACTGGCGGGCGGAGGCGGCGTGAAATTGTGGACGGTTGCCGCCATCACCCCGCTGGTCCTGGCCATGGCTCTGCCGCTGCTATACCGCTTCGGACGGCAGCGGGGCAGTATAGTCCTCCTGCTCTTCTGGGGCCTTGCAGCGGCGGCGATCCTGGGTTCGGCGCATTTCCGGTACGATCTCATTGAGTCCGCCTTCGGCTGGCTGGAGGACGTCCCGGCCCCGCTGCTGGCGGGCGGAGGCGGCTGCGCGCTGCTGGCGCTGAACGCCGGTTCCATCCTTCTCTCTGTCCGCTTCTACACCCGCCGCCAGCGGGGCTGGTACGGCTGAGCGGAAAATTGGGTAGAAACACAAGGGGAACGGGCGGAAATTGCCCGCGTCTTTGGATAAACCGCAAAACTTCATTCCCCCATATTGACATAAAAATTTCATCATGCTACCATAAAAGCGCCGCTTGCGACCTCCACGGGCCAAGGCGGCGCTTTTTTGACGCTTCCGCCGGGTCAAGCTCCGGCGGTGAGGCATACTACGGATAAGGGAAGCGGGTCCCTGGAAAGGAAGCGAAAGAAAATGGAAGAAAAAGAGATCAGACCTCAGGAGAACAAAATGGGCGTCCTGCCCATCAACAAGCTGCTGGTGAACATCTCGGTGCCCATCATGCTCAGTATGCTGGTCCAGGCTCTGTACAATGTGGTGGACAGCGTCTTCGTCTCCCGGGTCAGCGAGAACGCGCTGAACGCGGTGAGCCTGGCCTTCCCGGTGCAGAACCTGATGATTGCGGTGGCAACAGGTACCGGCGTGGGCATCAACGCCCTCCTCAGCAGAAGCCTTGGTGAAAAGCGGTTTGAACGGGCCAACCTGACGGCCTCCAACGGCGTATTTCTGGGCCTGTGCAGTGCAGTGGCCTTCGCGGTGCTGGGAGCCCTGTTCTCCCAGACCTTCTTTCTGGTCCAGACGGACGTGGCGGACATCGTGGAGGGCGGCACGGCGTATATCCGCATCTGTACCGTCGGCTCCTTCGGCATCTTCACCGCCATCAGCATCGAGCGCCTGCTCCAGGCCACCGGAAAGACCATCTACAGCATGATTACCCAGATGGTGGGCGCGGTCATCAACATCATTTTCGACCCCATCTTCATCTTCGTATTCGACATGGGCGTTGCCGGCGCGGCCTGGGCCACGGTGCTGGGCCAGGTGGTGGGCGCGGCCCTGGGCATCTACTTCAACGCAAGGAAGAACACGGAGATCACTCTGAGCTTCAGGGGCTTCCGCCCCAGCGGAGAGGTCATCCGCCGCATCTACTCTGTGGGCGTGCCCTCCATCATCATGGCCTCCATCGGCTCGGTGATGACCTTCGGGATGAACAAGATCCTCATCGGCTTCACCACCACGGCCACCGCCGTGTTCGGGGTGTACTTCAAGCTCCAGAGCTTCGTCTTCATGCCGGTATTCGGCATGAACAACGGTCTGGTCCCCATCGTGGCCTACAACTTCGGCGCAAGGAAGCCGGAGCGGATGGTCAAAGCGGTCAGGCTGGGCGTGATCTACGCCACCGCCATCATGGCCGCCGGCGTGGCCCTCTTCCAACTGATCCCCCACCTTCTTCTGGGCCTCTTCGACGCCTCGGACTATATGCTGGAAATCGGCGTCCCCGCCCTGCGGATCATCAGCTTTCATTTCCTGCTGGCCGGGTTTGGGATCGTCTCCTCGTCCTTTTTCCAGTCTCTGGGCCACGGGGTGCTGAGCCTCATCATTTCCCTGGTCCGGCAGCTCATCGTCCTTCTTCCCGCGGCATGGCTGCTGAGCCTCTCCGGACAGCTGAATATGGTCTGGTGGGCCTTCCCCATCGCGGAAATTTTTTCCGTGACGCTGAGTATTTTGTTTTTGATCTACGCCTACCGAAAAGAAGTCAAGCCCATGCTGGCGGAATAAACCCCATATCAAAAAGCGGCCCGATGTTCTCATCGGGCCGCCTCTCTTATCAAAACATGCTTACTCTTCCCCGTAGTCATGCTCATGACCGTGATCGTGGCCGCAGCAGCCCTCTTCACAGCCGTCACAGGGATGCTCATAGGGGATTCCTTTACGTTTGTAATAGTCC
>JAAZZJ010000244.1 GCA_014237695.1 Oscillospiraceae bacterium
CACAAGCTCCATCAACAACGCCATTCAGCAGTTCGCCCCCGCCGCCGCAGAGCATGAGATGGTCATCAACATCGTTTTGGCGGTGATCCTCATGGCCATCATCGGTGTGGTGCTGGTGGGCGGCATCAAGCGCATCGGCGAGGTCACCGAGTTCATGGTGCCCGTCATGTCCGTCATCTATATCGCGGCCTGCCTGGCTGTGATCGTGGTGAACATTACCAGGGTTCCCGCTGTGTTCGGTATGATCTTCCAGGGCGCTTTCAGCCCTGCCGCTGTCACCGGCGGCGCGGCGGGCGTCGGCGTCAAGATGTGCATTACCTGGGGCGTCAAGCGGGGCGTGTTCTCCAACGAGGCCGGTCTGGGCTCCGCGCCCATCGCCCACGCCGCTACCTCCGAGACCAACCCAGTGAAGCAGGGCCTCTATGGCATCTTCGAGGTGTTCATGGACACCATCGTCATCTGCACCCTGTCCGGGCTGACCCTGCTGCTGGCGCTGGACGGCAGTACTCTGAATTACGGCGTAGAGGGCACGACCTCTCTGAACGCTCTGGCGCTGGGCACCGTGTTCGGCAACAAGGCCGGCGCGCTGATTATCGCCATCGGACTGAGCCTCTTTGCCCTGTCCACCGTCCTGAGCTGGGGGCTCTACGGTACCCGCTGCTGGGAGTATCTTCTGGGTGAGAAGGCTGTAAAGCCTTATCAGATCATCTTCACTCTGGTGGTCATCATCAGCGCCACCATGGACCTGTCCCTGGCCTGGGCCATTGCCGATACACTCAACGGCCTCATGGCAATCCCCAACCTGATCGGACTGCTCCTTTTGTGCCCGGTGGTCTTCAAGATGACCCGGGAGTATTTCGACAGCGAGCGGCGGCTGAGAAAGTAAGAACCTGTATATGGAAGCATCCCGCCCGGTTTTCCGGACGGGATGCTTCATACTTTGCCGCAGGGACGCGGGACGCCCTGTCCGTCCAGATGATCCCGGCCCCACCGGCACATGGCGTCCAGCACCGGCACCAGGCTCTCCCCGAAAGGGGTCAGGGAATACACCGTCTTCGGAGGCCGCGCCGGGATGACCTCCCGGCGGATCATCCCCGCCTCCTCCAGCGCGCGGAGCTGCTGTGTCAGCATCTTGGGCGTCGCCCGGGGGAGCAGCCGCTGGAGGGCCATGTACCGCCGGGGGCCGTCTTTGAGATGCCACAGGAGCAGTGTCTTGTACTTCCCGCCTATGAGGGACAGTGTGGCCTCCATCGGGCATGTAAACTCTGGATGCTGCATAAAACTTCCCCCTTCATCTGCCGGTTTCCCCTATTATAACAGGATTCCGTCTCACTGGGAAGCACTATCTTTTGGGAAAGCACCTATCCCGAAAGTGCCCTCTTGCAGATATTTCCGGATATGGTACAATGAAATCACCCGGGAAACCAATTCATATAAAGGAGATATACCTATGGATTTCATAGAACTGGCAAAAAGGCGCTGTTCCGTCCGCGCCTACGAGGACCGGAAGGTGGAGCCCGAGAAGCTGGAGCGGATTCTGGAGGCCGCGCGGATCGCGCCTACGGCGAAGAACCTCCAGCCGGTGAAGCTGCTGGCGGTACAGAGCGGGGAGGGGCTGGAGAAGGTGGGGAAGGCCGCCAATATCTACGGTGCGCCTCTGGCCATCATCGTCTGCGCCGACCACCAGCGGGCGTGGACCCGCCCCTTTGACGGGAAGCGCTCCACGGACATCGACGCGTCCATCCTCACCGACCACATGAGGCTGGAGGCCACGGAGCTGGGGCTGGGCAGCGTGTGGATCTGCTTCTTCAAGCCCGATGTGCTTCGGGAGGAATTCTCCCTGCCGGAGCATCTGGAGCCGGTGAATATTCTGGCGGTGGGCTACGCCTCCGGCATGCCCGCCAGCCCGGACCGCCATGATAAGACGCGGGTCCCCATGGACAATTTGGTAGCTTACGAAGAGCTGTAAGCATGAGAAGCCCCCGTCCGGTGCAGACCGGGCGGGGGCCTCCCATATTAAGAAAGATGGAGGAAGGAGAAGAGCATGTCCAGAGTTTTGAAGCGGTAAACCACGCCGTCGGACTCCCAGCAAACGCCTTCGGCATCCTCGGTTATCCCGGCAGTGGTCAATGGCTGGGAGAGGGGGGAGAAGAGAATGCCCCACCACATCGGCGCACTGTAGAGCGTCATGGCCAGCAGGCCCGCCAAAACAGATATGAGCAGCTTATATCGTAATTTCATCGTAAAATTCCGTCCTTAATGGAGTTGTTGGTTCCATTATGGACGGAATTTTATAGCAATATACCATTTTCTTGGAAAAATTTTCGCTACGGCCGGGGCTGCGCCGTCCGGCACAGAAAGGCGGATACGCCCAGGGGCAGCAGGGCATCTACGGCCCGGGCGGCGGGGTCCTCCTCCCGGAAGATGCCGAAGACGGATGGTCCGCTGCCGGTCATAGAGGCTGCCATGGCGCCAAGTTCCAGCAGGCTGCTCTTTACCTCGAACACCTGGCTGTACCGCCGGGGCAGTACGTCCTCGAAGACGTTGTATAACCGCCGGGCAACGCCCTCCAGATCCCCCTGCTCCAGTGCCGCCGTCATGCCCGGGATGTCCGGGTGGCAGCGGAGCTTCTTTACCCGTACCTGGGCGAACAGCTCCGGCGTGGAGATGGAGCAGGCGGGCTTGCACACCACCAGCCAGCAGGGAGGAAGGGGCGGGAGCGCCGACAGCCGTTCCCCACGGCCCTCCGCCAGAACGGTGCCGCCCCGGACGCAGTAGGGCACGTCGCTGCCCACCAGCGCGCCGATCTCCTCCAGCCGTTCTTCCGTCATATCCGGCACGTAGAGGCGGCGCAGGATCCGCAGTACGGCGGCGCCGTCGCTGCTGCCTCCGGCCATACCGGCGCACACGGGGATCTGCTTGAAAATGTCGATGTCGAACCCCGGGCAGGGCAGTCCGGTGGCCTCGAAGAAGCGGGCCGCCGCCTTGGCGGCAATATTTCCATCGCCCTTGGGGAGGTAGGGAAGGTCGGTGCTTACCGATATTCCCGGCTCCGATCTGGGGGAGAGGGTCACCTGGTCCGCAAGGTCGATGGACTGCATGACCATCCGCATATCGTGGTAGCCATCGGGGCGGCGGCCCAGTATGTCCAGGGCAAGGTTCAGTTTTGCGTAGGCGGATTCCGTATAGTTCATGGGCTGCTCCTCCGATCTTCCGACCGTCCTGCCAGATAGTCCAGCGACACGCCGAAGTGGTCCGCCAGGGCAATAAAGCACTCGATCCCTGGCAGATTTTCTCCTAATTCGAGATTCTGGTAATAACGCCCGGAAACGCCGACAGCCTTTGCCGTCTGCGTCTGGGTTTCTCCCAATTCCTTGCGGAGAGTTCGAAGCCTGTTCTTAAAAAATTCTTTGAAATCCATAATGCTCCCTTGACACGCAGTATATTTCGTGCTAAGATAAGGAATACGCAGTATCCTTCGTGATTTCGAAACGATAGAGAGGAAAATACTATGACAGATTTCATTCGCTGGTTGTACGCCAACTACATCTGGCCCCACATCAAGGCCCAGGACGCCACCGGCTATGAGACGCCGCTGTCCCTGCTGGAGGGATGCCTGGACGATGCGCTGAAAAAAGAATACCATCGGACGCTGGAATTTTACGCCGGGCACGCCTTCCTGCTGGGGGTCCGCACTGGCGCGGAGCTGGGAGCAGAAATGCCCGGCCTCTCTGCCCGAAGAATCCAGTCCAACTAACAGTATAGCGCAAAAAGAGGGAAATGTCCACTGCATTTCCCTCTTTTTGTCCGCCATATGCCGGTAGCCTGCTCTATGAGCGATGCGCTCTTACAGGTGTTTTCCGCAGTAGGGACATGTACGGATGGAGGACTCCTTCAGACGTTTCCTGCAATGGGGGCAGCGGTAGAAGCAGAGCCAGATAACAGCGGAGAAGATAAAACTGCCCAAAGCCAGGTAGAGAAGTACCGCGCTGTCCAGCACACTGCTGACAGGGAGCAAGATCAGCGACAGCGCCGCTGAAACGGACATCAGGAACCGGGTCTGTCCCAGAGTTGGTTTCTTCATAGGGGAATCCT
>JAAZZJ010000245.1 GCA_014237695.1 Oscillospiraceae bacterium
CCAGACGGTTCAGGGCCGTGATGACCGCCGGCAGGGCCCAGTCCCGGCCTCCCCGCAGCTTTTCCTGCACATACGTGGACTGTACCGGCTCCCCCGCGGCCCAGACCGCCAGCATGATCTCCAGCTCCGCATCGCCCAATCGCTTCATATGTTTCCCTCCTATGGATATGTTATACAGTTGTGTAACTTGACTTTATTATACGACTGTATATTAGAAAAGACAAGTTACAGTTCGGTAACAAGACCCCCGCGCCGGAAATTACGGCGCGGGGGTCAAAGGGGCGGGGAAATACGATGTGCAGGATCAAAAATATTTTGCTGCGGACCTTATTTCTTCTTCCTGCTGTAGGGCGTGTCCTCCAGCGGCAGCGCATACCGCCGCTTCCCATCGTAGCGGAAGTAGGCATCCGCGATAGCGGGCGCGGTGGGGATGGAGGTGATCTCTCCGATGCCGATGGCCCCGCAGGCCAGATCCAATCCCGGCTTCTCCACCACGATGGCCTTGATTTCCGGCACCTGATTGGCCTTGAGCAGGCCCAGGGTGCCGTATTTGGCGGCAGGTCTGCAGTTCTCCAGGGGATACTGCTCCGTCAGAGCGAAGCCCATGCTCATCACCACGCCGCCCTCGATCTGGCCCTCGCAGGACAGGGGGTTCACCGCCTTACCTACATCGTGGGCGGCTGCCAGCAGCTTGACCTTCCCGTCCTCGTCCAGCTCGCACAGCTGGGTGGCGTAGCCGTAGGCCACGTGGCTCACCGGGTTGGGCACAGGAGCGCCCAGGGGGTCCGTCTTCGCCAGATACTCTCCGTAATATTCCGTGCCATTTAAATCGGAGAGGACTTTCCCCTCCAGGGTTTTCCTCAGTTCCGCACAGGCCCGGCGGCAGGCCTCGCCGGTGATGAGGGTCTGCCGGGAGCCGGAGGTGGTGCCGGAATCCGGGGCCTCGAAGGTATTGGAGCGCTCATAGACCACATCTTCACGCTTCACGCCCAGCAGCTCACAGCACAGCTGCACCAGCACCGTGCCCAGCCCCTGTCCGATGCAGGAGGCTCCGGCCCGGATGTGGAGCTTCCCGTCCTCTACCGTCAGGCGGCACCGCCCCGTGTCGGGGATGCCCACGCCCACGCCGGCGTTCTTCATGGCGCAGGCTACACCCACATATTTTGCCTTGTCAAAGTAGGGCTTCACCGCTTCCAGGGTCTCCACCAGACCGGTCTCCGGGCCCACGATCTGCCCGTTGGGCAGGGCCTGTCCGGGGCGGATGGCGTTGCGGTAGCGGATCTCCCAGGGGGAGATGCCCACCAGGTCCGCCATCTCATTGAGCATAGTCTCCAGCCCGAAACAGGTCTGGGTGACGCCGAAGCCCCGGAAAGCTCCGGCCGGGGGATTGTTGGTGTAGTAGGCGTAGCCGTCGATCTGGAAATTCTCGTAGTGGTAGGGGCCCGCCGCGTGGGTACAGGCCCGCTCCAGCACCGGCCCGCCCAGGGAGGCGTAGGCTCCGGTGTCGGCAATGACGTTGGCGGCTACGCCCTGGATGATGCCGTTCTCGTCACAGCCCATGGCGAACTCCATCTCCATGGGGTGCCGCTTGGGATGGATGAGGAGGCTTTCCGCCCGGGTGAGCTTGCACTTTACGGGCCGCTTGGTGAGATAAGCCACCAGGGCGGCGTGGTGCTGGACAGTGACGTCCTCCTTGCCGCCGAAGCCGCCGCCCACCAGCAGGTTCTTCACCTTCACCTTCTCCATAGGCAGGCCCAGCATGGGGGCAGTCTCGTGCTGGGTATCGTAGGCGCTCTGGTCCGTGGAGAGAATCATCACGCCGTCCCCGTCCGGGTAAGCTACGGCGCACTCCGGTTCCAAAAAGGCATGTTCCGTGTACGGCGTATAGAACTGCCGGGTCAGCACATGCTTGCTTTTGGCGATGGCAAATGCGGCGTTGCCCCGCTGGATGTGCTTGTGGGCCATGAGGTTGCCGCTCTTGTGAACCAGGGGCGCATCCGGCAGCATGGCCTCCTTGGGAGAGCGGACGGGCTCCAGCACCTCGTAGTCCACCTCCACCAGTTTCTTGGCCTCCTCCAGAATCTCCTGGGTCTCGGCGGCAACGATGCAGATGGCGTCTCCCAGATAGTGGGTGATGCTGCCCACGGCGATCATGGTGTCCCAGTCCTTCACCAGATGGCCCACCTTGTTCTGCCCGGGGATATCCGCGGCGGTGAACACGCCCACCACCCCCGGAAGGGCCTTGGCCTTCTCCGTGCGGATGGCCTTCACCAGGGCCCGGGGATGGGCGGAGCGGACGGCGGAGGCGCAGATCATGCCCTCCATATATATATCGTCGGGATAAATCCCGGTGCCCTGGACCTTCTCCGCCACGTCGATGCGGTGGACCCGGCTGCCCAGCTTCCAGGACCGGCCCTCCTCCTCATCGGGGATGCGTCCCTCCCGGAGGATCTTCGCCGTCAGGCGCACGCCCTCGATGATCTTCACATATCCGGTACACCGGCAGATGTTGGTCCGCAGGGCAAACCGGATCTCCTCCACCGTGGGGTCCGGGCTGCTGTCCAGCAGGCCCTTGGCCGCCATGACCATGCCGGGGATGCAGAAGCCGCACTGGACGGCCCCCGCCTCGCCGAAGCCGTAGGTGTAGGCCTCCTTCTCAAAATCGCTGAGGCCCTCCACGGTGAGGACGCTCTTGCCCTCCATCTTATCCGTCGTAAGGATGCAGGCTCTCACAGCCTTGCCGTCCACCAGGACGGTGCAGGTGCCGCAGGCGCCCTCGCTGCACCCGTCCTTCACGCTGGTCAGGCGCAGCTCGTCCCGCAGGAAACGGATAAGCTTCTGATTTTTTTCGGTAGTGACGGTCTTCCCGTTCACAACAAATGTAGCCATTGTGGTTCTCCTTCTGTCGTACTTCCTCCATCGAGGCGCTGTGGCGTCTATGTTGATAGTCCAAGTATACAGGAAACATTGGGAGGTTTCAACAGGGTTTTGCCGGAAAGCTCCCGCTGCGTTGTTCTTTTTTCCGATCACCCGCAGCAAAAAGCTCCCGGAACACGCGCAGGTGTTCCGGGAGCGTGATGGCACTTGTGCCTTATGGCAGTACCGGCTCCTCTGGCAGCATAGGGTCTTCAGGCTCCTGGGGGAGCTGGCCGGCAGCGTCCTCTCCAGGATCGGCGGCGGCGCCAGGGTCCACAACGGGAGGCTCCCCAGTCTCAGGATCTCCAGTCCCGGGCTCCTGATTATCCGGCGGCGTCCAGACGCTTGGGTTGTCCCATCCGGGCAGTACGCTGTCCGGGTCAAAGGGACCCACCGGCCACTGGTAATCCGGGTCGCCGGGCAGGGGCTCCCCCTCCTCCGGCAAGGTGGGATCGGGGACGTAGTTCTCATCATGGAGGGGACAGGGGCCCTTGCTCTCCAGGTAGGTCTTGTGGGCGTCGCTGTCCTCCGCCAGGATGTAGGACCCCGGCTCGCCCAGGAACTGCCGTCCTACCAGCATGACCCGGGTGGTGACCGTGTCCTCCGGACAATACTCGTTTGCCAGGTAGACGTCCTCCGACTCCGGGAGGATGCAGACCTGGACCTCGATGTGGCAGGTGCAGCTCTCCTTGGGGGCGGCGCTGGCCTGAATTTCCTCGCTGACCGTCCGGTCGCCCCGGTAGTCCTGGCGGCACAGGTCGGTGGCCTTCAGGCCGCAGTCCGCGCAGACGGTGACGGAGGTGATGCCCTCGGGCCGCTCAAAGAAGCCCTTGTCCTCCAGCCCCTCGTGGAGCTTCTCCATCACCAGTTTCCAGACCACGGCGGAAGGGTTTTCCCCATGCTTGACAAAGATCTTCTCAGGCTTGTCCTTGTAGCCCATCCACACGGCGGCGGAGTAATAGGGGGTATAGCCCGCGAAGTACCGGTCGCAGTTATCGGTGGTGGTACCGGTCTTACCGGCGATGGTCATACCGCTGAAGGCGGCGTCCCCGCCGGTACCGCTGGTGACCACCCGGCGCAGCAGCTTGTTCATCAGGTAGGCGGTGGTTTCCTTCATAGCAGGCCAGGACTTAGGGATTGTGTTGTCGATCACAGTCTCCTT
>JAAZZJ010000246.1 GCA_014237695.1 Oscillospiraceae bacterium
CTATTGGTACAGCTTCTAACTGTCAGAAGCAAGCGGCGGCGGCCCGCAGGGCCGCATCAGTTGGCCACCTGCACCCTGGCAAACCGAATAACCTTCTCCCCCAGCAAAAACCCCTTCTGAAACACCTGGGAAACAACGCTCTCCCCCAGCTCCTCGCTGTCGATGTGCATCACGGCCTCGTGCCGCTCGGGGTCAAAGGCCTCGCCCATGGGGTCCAGGATGGTGACCCCCATCTTTTCCAGCACGGCAACGAGCTGGTGGAAGATCATCTCCATCCCCTTCTTGTGGACGTTCTCCTCGCCGCCCGCCTGCTGCACCGCCCGTTCCAGGTTGTCGTAGACCTCCAGGAATTTCTCCACGGTGTCCAGCCTGGCGTCCTGGTAGATGGATTCCTTCTCCTTGGCGGTGCGCTTGCGGTAGTTGTCGTACTCCGCCGCCAGGCGAAGGTATTTGTCATTCTGCGCCGCCAGCTGTCCGGCCAGGCCCTCCATCTGCTCCATCTGCTCCCGGGTGACGGTGAAGGTCTCGCTTTCGCCGCCGGGGGCGTCGGGAGCGGCTTCCTCCGCCGGGGGCGCCTGGGCCTCCTTTTCCTCGTCCAGAGGGATGTCTTTTTCTTTCTTGCTCACGATTTATTTTCCTCCTTCGGGGGCAGCTGATTGCTTTTCCCAAACATTTTTGTCAGACTCTCGGCAAAATAACTGAGCCTTGCGGCTACGGCGGCATAGTCCATCCGGGTGGGTCCCACCACGCCGATGAGCCCCCGCATGTTCTCCCCGATGTCGTAGCTGGCCACCACCACGCTGGCGTCCTTCAGGGCCTCGTTGACGTTCTCCGGCCCGATGAGGATCTGCATGGGGGTATTCTCGTCCAGCACCGGCAGCTCCGCCTTCTGATCGGTGAGCAGGCGCATCAGCTCATTGGCCCGCCCGGGGTCCTGGAACTCCGGCTGGAGGAGCAGCTGGGTCTGTCCGGTGGTGAACACCTGGTTTCTGGCGCTCCGGTCCATAACCTCCCCGGCGTACTCCACCGCCAGGGACAGCGGCATGAACAGCTCCGGGGGCAGCTGGCCGGTGAGGGCCATCAGCTTTTCCCCCATGCCCTCGGGCCCGGTTTCCGTAAAGTGGGTGTTGAGCAGGTTGGCCAGCGCGGAGAGCTGTTCGGCCTCCACGGGGAGGTCCGTGCGCAGCAGCCGGCTTTTCACCCGGCTGTCGGCGGTCATCACCACGGCGATAAAGCTGCCCGTGTCCACCGGAAGCAGGTCAAAGCGCCGGATCGTGACGCCTCCCTTGCCCACCGCCGCCGCGTAGGCGGGGTAACTGACGATGGAGGAGACCAGCTGCCCCGCCTGGGCGATGACGCTGTCCAGCTCCCGCATCCGGCCCCCCAGGGCCTGACTGATGGCGGCGGCCTCCTGGTCGGAGACGGAGCGGCGCTCCATCAGCTCGTTGACGTACAGCCGGTAGCCCTTGGGAGAGGGAATCCGGCCCGCCGAGGTGTGGGGCTGCTCCAGGTAGCCCAGCTCCGTGAGGTCCGCCAGCTCGTTGCGGATGGTGGCGGAGCTGAGGTTCCCGCCCATGGCCTGAGCGATGAACTTGGAGCCCACCGGTTCGGCGGCGTCAATGTACCGCTCGGTGACCACCTTCAGTATTTGCTTCTTTCTGGCGGTCAATTCCATGAATGATACTCCTTTAGCACTCTGTTCCCCCGAGTGCTAAAGGAAGTGTAGCACGATTGTTTTCATCTGTCAATACGATTTGTCCCGGGCAATTTGAACAATTTGTAAATTCACCTCCCTGGCGGGGGTACCGGCGGGTTTTCCCCCTGCACTCCTTTTCCGTTTCTGTTTCCTTTCCTGTAAAAGTCTGATTTTCCTTTTCCTTTTCTGTTACTGTTTCATTAGGTTGTCAAAGGCCATACCGCCGGGCTATATCAAAATAGTCACTGGTTTCTTTCGGTAAAACCTCCGCTTTTTTCGGCCGTCCTCCCTTCTTTCCGTTTTCATACCGGCGCTGATTGGCGTCCAGATTGGCCCGTGCGATGGCGAAGACCGCCGCCGCCCCGCCTTTCAGCGCGGGCTCCGTGCCGTCCAGGCCGTATTGGCAGACGGCCATCATGGCCTCCAGCCGCTCCTCCGGCTCCAGCAGGGTGATGGCGTCATAAAAGGAGCGGTAGAAGATAAACGAAACGCGCTTTTCCATAGGCACCTCCCAAAAGTACAAGATACCTATGCCCCATTTTCCCCGAAAGTTGCCCTTCCCACGGCAACCGGAGGAGAAAAAAGTCTGGTTATTCCGAAAAAAACCAGAGGCGGGAGCAAAAGCTCCCGCCCCGGACCGGTTCATTTTTTGCTGTCAGGTTCCATGAAATCTACCGCCGCGTCTGGAAGCATCGCGTCGGCCAGCCGCCCGATACCCTCTCTGGCATCTGATGAAAGGGGAGTGGTGTCTGACATAGTGATATCGACCTCGACAGGCTCCGCCTCTGTGTTTACGCTCACGTCCTCAACATTTTCAAGGCTCTTTATAGAGGAGGCAAGCCGTTCCGCCATAGCATTCTTCCACGCCTCCTCTTCCGATAAAGCATCTGCGCCGGAAACGGCGTTTTGACTGCTGCCATACATTGTGCGGGAAGAGCTGTCTTGACTGCTGGTATACATATGGAAAAACAGGGCGGCGGCGCCTATCAGAAGCAGAGAAAGGAATACGATAAGACGTTTTTTCTTAATTGTACCCATACGCATCGACCTCCATAAGAGCCAGAATACCGTATTTCTATATTTGTAGATGTTATGATACAAAAGTATAAATTTGTCAATGGATCGAGCTGTTATTTTGAAGTAAAGATCGTCTCTTTGTCATATCACACCCATATCCCGAAATCCCCGTGATCGAACTGTCCGCCGCCGTGATGGAGCTTCCCCGCCGCCTTCAGCTCCCGGAAGGCGTCCCGGACCCTGACCAGCAGCTCCGGGGAGGTATCCAGACTGTGATGGCCCGGGAACACCCGCCTCACCGGCAGCGCCGCCACCCGCTCCACGGAGGCCAGATAGGCCTCCGGGTCCGTGGAGGGATAGTAGGCGAACAGCACGTCCTTGTAGACCAGGTCCCCGGTGAAGAGGTATCCCTGCTCCCGTTCAAAGAAGCACATATGGCCCGGCGAGTGCCCCGGCGTGTGGAGGACTTCCACCAGCCGTCCGCCCAGATCGATGACGTCCCCGTCCCGCAGCACCCGGGCGGGCGCGCCCTGGAACAGCTCGTACTTCCCGATGTCAAAGTCCTCCGGCGGGTCGCAGCGGTCCAGGACCATTTGACGGACAGTTTCCCGGCTCAGGGGAAATTTCCCGTTCAGCCAGTCCAGTTCCGCCTCGTGGGCGCAGAAATCGGGATAGTACCTGTGGCCGCCGATGTGGTCCCAGTGGATGTGGGTGGCAGCTGCCGTCACCGGCAGGGGGGTAAGTTTTTTGACCTCCGCGGAGATATCACAGATGCCCAGGCCGGTGTCGATGAGCAGGGCTTTTTTTGTTCCGCACAGGAGGTAGCAGTGGGTTTCTTCCCAGTGGCGGTATTCGCTGAGGATGAAGGTTTTGTTGTCGATCCTGTCAAGGGTAAACCAGGGGGTCATGGCTGTCCTCCTTTTCTCATGGAGCCGGTTCTCTTTGCTGCCCCGGGGGCTACGCGCCCCCGGACCCTGCGCCTACTTTTTGTGTGAACAAAAAGTAGGCAAAAAGTCACTTAAACCTAACGGTTTAAGAATCCCTGAATTACGGGGGCAATTATTTACGCTACGACCTTTGGTCTTCCGGTCTACCGTCAGTGCTTTGGGCCGATGCCGGTTTGTACTTCTGCGCACAGTTCTACCGAGGGTACTGGTTGCCTCGCGGCACTCGGCACGAGGGCCTGGCGCAGGGGTGCGAGATGATAGATTTCCGGCCTAACGAATTGTCTCCCATCCCGACACCCCGGCGAGTTTGCCATGCTAAAACGGTAGGGACCATCGTCAACCACGCTGAAATAGAAACTGAAGTTGCACGAAGCGGACGG
>JAAZZJ010000247.1 GCA_014237695.1 Oscillospiraceae bacterium
TAGTTCCTTGAGTGACCTTTTGGTACTTTTCGTTCACACGAAAAGTACGCCCCCGCCCCGGCAGGGGCGAATCTAATCGAAAGATTAGAGCGGGAGGCGGCCCCGCAGGGGCCGCAGATCACTCCGCAGGAAGAGTAATGGTCACCAGACACCCGCCCCCCTCGGCATTGCCGATAGAAAACGTCCCCTCATGGAGCCGGATGATCTCATCACATACCGCCAGCCCGATGCCGCTCCCCCGGGCCTTGGAGGACCCTTTATAAAACTTCTGCTTGACAAAAGGCAGCTCCGCCTCGGGAATGCCCGGACCGTAGTCCCGGACCGTAATGACAATGGCCTCCGCCCCGGCGGTGACGGCGGCGTCGATCCGCCTGCCCGCGCCGCCGTGCTTGGCGGCGTTGTCCAGCACGTTGCAGAATACCTGCTTGAGACGCTCCGGGTCGCTGGGTACCGGCGGAAAAAGCTCGTCGCTGCCCTCGTAGTGCAGCTCGATGTGGTCCTGCTTGAACAGCTCCATATAGGTGTAGATGGTATCCTCAAATTCCGCCTGAACGTCCACCGGCTCAATGTTCAGGGTAAACCGTCCGTCCTGCATTTTGGAGAAGTCCAGAAGCTCCTCCACCATGTTGGTCAGACGGCGGGACTCCTTCAGAATGATGCTCACGCCCCGCTGGAGCTGCTGCGGGTCGTCGTCCTCCAGCAGGGTCTCCCCCCAGCCGTTGATGGCGGTAAGGGGCGTGCGCAGCTCGTGGGAGACGGAGGAGATGAACTCCGATTTCACCTTCTCGCTCTTGCTGATCTGGGCCGACATGTTGTTGATGGCGTCGATGAGCTGGCCGATCTCGTCCCGGTAGTGGTTCTCCATCTGGGTGCCGTAGCTGCCTCCGGCAATGCGTTTGGCGGTCTCCGTCACCTCCGCTACCGGTTCCACCACGTTGTTGATGAACACCATATTGGACACGTACACCATCCCCACGCCCACAATCAGCAGTCCCAGAGCCACGCCCACGGTGATGAGCAGCTCCCGGGTCACGGCGGACATGGAGGTGACATACCGCATGGCGCCCACCACCTGATCGTCCAGCAGAAGGGGGGCGCACACAGACATGATGTGTTCCCCGGTGTGGGGGTCCACCCCCCGGAAGGGCTCCATTTTTTTTGTCTGGAAGGCGTTGATGATGTCCGGCGTCCCCGGGGCCATTCCGGCGGTAAGGCCGTAGGAGCTGGCCATGATTCTGCCGGAGGAGTTGATGAACTGCAGCTCCATGATGTCCCGCTCGGAGAACTCGCTGGCAAAGCTGCTGGCCGACTGGTAGAACTCCCGGAAATTGGTTACGGCGTTGCTGGAGAAATATTCGCTGGCGTGGGCGGCCCGGGTTTTCAGCCCGTCCAGCATCATGTTGTAGTAGTAGTTGGCCATAACCACGCAGAAGGTGCCCGCAATGAGCAGCGCCACCACAAAGATGGGGCTCAGGGAGCTGACCAGCCACCGCTTGCGCAGTCCGGTGATTTCAATTTTGTTGTTGGCCATGCCGGCATCCCTCCCCAGGGCGGAAATCTTGGAGCTGCATCGGGTCCGGACCCGCAATCAGAAGCCCCATTTGTACCCGTAGCCCCACACGGTATTGATATAGGTAGGGTTCTGGGCGTTGTCCTCGATTTTCAGCCGCAGCCGCCGGATGTTCACATCCACGATCTTCAGCTCCCCGAAGTAGTCCCGGCCCCAGACCATGTCCAGAATCTCCTCCCGGGATAGGGCTTTCCCCGGATTTTCCATGAACATCTTCATAATGGAGTATTCCACCTGGGTCAGTTTGACCCGCTGGCCTTTTTTGGCCAGGGTGCGGTTGCGGGTGTTCAGCAGAAAGGGCTCCTGATAGATCTCCCCCGCCTGCTCCGGCGCCGCTCCGCCGGCCCGGCGGAACAGGGCGTCTACCCGGGCGGTAAGCTCCGCCGGGGAGAAGGGCTTGGTCACATAGTCGTCCGCCCCCGTCATCAGGCCCGTCACCTTGTCCATCTCCTGACTGCGGGCGGTGAGCATGATGATGCCGATGCGGGTGTTGGTAGCCCGGATGCGGCGGCAGACCTCGAAACCGTCGATCCCCGGCAGCATGATGTCCAGCAGGGCCACCCGGATGTCCGGGTTGTCCTGCAGCTTCTCCAGGGCTTCCTCCCCTGTGCCCGACTCGATGACCTCATAGCCTGCCCGGGTCAGATTGATTACAATAAAGCTGCGGATGCTGGATTCGTCCTCCAGCACCAGGACTTTTCTTGCCATGGCGGGTGTACCTCCTTTTGTTTTGCGCTGTGGGCGTTCTCGCCTGCGGTGCAGAAATTCCGGGGCGGGGCGAAGAACGCGTACCGGCGCCTGTGAATACAGATTCTCAATTCTCCCCCATGCTCATCTGCTTGACGATCACCCGGAACCGCTCCGCGATCTCGGCGGCGTCCACCTCATACAGCCAGTCCGCGTAGTAGTCCGTGTAAGAAACCGCGTAAATGGTCTCCCCCTGGAGACGGAGGATGGACCGGCCCGGCTTTGCTGCCTGGGCCTCCCGGTCGGTGCCTGTGAACGTGTAAATGGTCATCAGCTTCTCCCCCACCACGCTGCCCCGCACGCCGTAGAACTCGGTGGCATGGACGGTGGCGCTGGTATTGACCTGCCGCACGGTAAAATGGCTGTCCCACATCTTTGGAAGCAGCAGGTACCAGCCGTCCGTGGTGTTGTGGTAGGTGATGGCCTCCTGTTCGCTGGAGCCGTCGGTGCGGTAGTTGTGCCAGAAGATTTTCCAATACTCGCTCTCCCGGGACTCCGAGAGGAGCTGCGCCGGCCTCGGCACGGCGGTGGCGCCGTTGCCGGTGATGTCGGTGGGCTGGATCTGGCTGTTCAGATACCGGAAAATCTGGTTGGACACGCCTGTGTCGTCGCTGAGGACAATATTTACCAGCTCCGGCTGGCGGCAGATCAGAATATCGGTGACGGTGTTGCTGGTCTCGTCCTCGCCGGTGACCCTGCTGGTGACGAATACCGCCGTCTTCCCCCCCAGCAGCGTGCCGGGCTGCATCCCCTGGAGGGAGGCCACCGGCGCGGACAGCCGGGCGGTGGATTGAAGCTCCAGGCCGCTCTTGCCGCTGTCCCAGTCGTAGTAATCCGCCAGGCTCAAGCCCGTGCCCGTGTCGTCGCTGCGCAGCAGCACCAGCTCCAGATCGTCGTCCCCGTCCAGGTCCACCACCTCGTAGCGGGCATAGGGGGCGCTCATAAGGCGCACCGGCTCCAGGTCCTGCACGGAGTAGACGCTGACGGACTGCACCTCCGCGCTGACACGCCAGCTCACCAGGATCTCCCGGACCCCGTCCCTGTCCAGGTCCTCGTACCGTACGGAGTGGATGGCGGTGCCGCTTCCGTCGATGACGGCGGCCTGCTGGTAGCCGTCCTCTACTGCCCGGAAAATATAGATCCGCAGAGGACGCTCCTCGCTGCTGACCCGGAAAAAGGCCAGGGCCTCATCCGTGCCGTCCCCGTCCAGATCCACCATCTGCACCTGGGGCAGGTTGCTGCCGGCCTGGGGCGGCGCGTATTCCGCCCCCAGGGCCAGCACCTCCGACAGCCGGGCGCTGAGCGCCTTGTATTCCTCCGGCAGCTGGGGCAGAGCGTACAGGTCATCCACCGACGCGGACATCATGCACCCGCACAGCACCAGCGGCAGCGCCGCCGCCAGCAGGAGGACCCTCCATTTTTTCTTCATTGGCCGCCCGGCCCCCTTTCGCCTGCTGACCGCGGAAAGAGATTCGCCGTTTGGGCGTTTTGATATTCTTCAAACATGGCCTATATCCTATCACAAATTTCACCTCTTTGGTAGTCCCGCGGACTGCCCGGAGGAGATTTTTTCATCCGGACCCTACCGCCGGGGCACCCTGGGCCGGGAGGCCAGCAGCACCCGGCCAAAGCACACCATGCTCCGCCCGCTGTCCCGGGGCAGGAACACGTCCGCGTCCGCCCTGGCCCGGTTCAGGGAGAAGAGG
>JAAZZJ010000248.1 GCA_014237695.1 Oscillospiraceae bacterium
GGGACCGGCACCAGCTTGGGCTTGGGATAGCTGTTTTTCTGCTGCTCGCTCACTTGGCTGCGCCCCCCTTCTTTTTCTTCCGGCGGAACCGGGTGTTGATGAAGTCCTGGATCGTGGGATTATTGGTCGCCAGCATGACGAGGATCAGCACCACGGCGTAGACCAGCATCCGGTAGTCCGCCAGACCGCGCATGGCCCTGGTCTCCGGCAGCACCGTAAGGAAGGTGGCCGCCAGGATGGAGCCCCACATGTTCCCCTGCCCGCCCAAAACCACGAAGACCAGGATCAGGATGGAGGTGTTGAAGTCGAACTTGTTGGCGGTGATGGTGTTCTGCCCCAGGGCGAACAGCGCGCCCGCCGCCCCCGCCATGGCGGCGGAAATGACGAAGGCCATCAGCTTGTACTTGGTGACGGGGATGCCCACGCTCTCGGCGGCGATGCGGTTGTCCCGCAGGGCCATGATGGCCCGGCCCGCGCGGCTGTCCACCAGGTTGAAGATCACCGCCAGCACCAGCATCACCAGGACGAATCCGGCGGTGAAGGAGGATATCTTGGCGATGCCGTTGACGCCCATGGCGCCGTTGAGGAGCATCCGGCCCCCGTCGCGGAAGATGATCCGGTTCTCCAGAAAGCTGAAATGGAGTCCCCGGGCGTCCATGCCGATATACAGGTTTTCCATAATGGACTTGATGATCTGGCCGAAGGCCAGGGTAACGATGGCCAGGTAGTCGCCGTTGAGCCGCAGCACCGGGATGCCCACCAGGGTCCCCGCGGCAGCGGCGGCCAGAGCGGCGATGACCATGGACGCCGCCAGACGGAGCGGATCGGAATCAATGGGCAGCGCCGCCGCGGCCACCGCCCCGGCGAAGGCTCCCACGCTCATGAAGCCCGCGTGTCCCAGGCTCAGCTCGCCCAGCACGCCCACCGTCAGATTCAGGCTCAGCGCCATGGTGACATAGGCGCAGATGGGCACCAGCTGGCCCCGGATGGTGGAGGACAGCATCCCCGCCCCGCTCATGAACTGGAAAACGGCGTAGGCCAGGATCACGGCGCCGAAGGTGGCGAAGTTGATCCGGTTGGTTTTGCTCAGTCGTATTTTTTTCATGGCTCCACCTTATACTTTCTCCCGGACCTGCTTGCCCAGCAGGCCGGAGGGTCTCACCAGCAGTACG
Organism: Oscillospiraceae bacterium; assembly: GCA_014237695.1. GTDB lineage: Bacteria > Bacillota > Clostridia > Oscillospirales > Oscillospiraceae > Pelethomonas. The sequence continues at coordinate 1,173 of JAAZZJ010000248.1, forward strand.
ACGATCAGCACCGCGAACACGATGGCATTGGACATCTGGGTGGAGATATAGGCGCTGGCGAAGATTTCGATCACGCCCAGCAGCACGCCCCCCAGCAGCGCCCCGGGAATGGACCCGATGCCGCCGAACACGGCGGCGGTAAAGGCCTTGATGCCCGGCATGGAGCCGGTGGTGGGGGTCAGGGTGGGATAGACGGAGCAGAACAGCACCCCCGCTATGGCCGCCAGGGCGGAGCCGATGGCAAAGGTCATGGAGATGGTGGCGTTGACGTTGATGCCCATGAGCTGAGCCGCCGCCTTGTCCTCGGAGCAGGCCCGCATGGCCTTGCCCATTCTGGTCTTTCCGGTGAACCAGGTCAGCCCCAGCATGATGACCACGCAGGCCGCTACCGTGACGATGGCGGCAATGGTGATCTTCAGCTCCCCGCCGAAGAGTTCGATGGGGCTGGCGGAGAAGAAGGAGGGGAACATCTTGATGTTGGAGGTCCACAGCAGCTGGGCCCCGTTCTGGAGGAAGTAGCTCACGCCGATGGCGGTAATCAGCACCGCCAGGGACGTGGCCTGCCGCAGGGGCTTGTAGGCCAGCCGCTCGATGACGATGCCCAGGGCGGTGCAGGCAAGGACCGCCAGCACCACGCCCACCGCCGGAGGCAGGTTAAAGGAGGATACGGAGAAGAAGCAGATGTAGGCCCCTACCATGATGACGTCGCCGTGGGCGAAGTTCAGCATCTTGGCGATGCCGTAGACCATGGTATAGCCCAGGGCGATGATGGCGTACACGCTGCCCAGGCTGATGCCGTTGATGAGATGGTTGAGAAAGATCAGCAAAGAAATACACCTCGTTTTCTGTCTGGCGTCGGTGGGAGGAAAATGCAGAAGGGAGAGGACTGCCGGACTCCGGCAGTCCTCTCGGGCTTAATCATGCAGATGTCTGTCAGTCCATGCCGACGTACGCGCCGTTCTCGATATACATGCCCTTGGGGGTCTTGGAGACCGCGCCGGTATCGGCCCAGGTCATGCCCTCGCCGGTGAGGCCGTCGAAGGTCATGGAGGTGAACTTGCCGATGAGGATGCCGCACAGGTCGCCGGCGCTGGTGCCGGAGGTGACGTCCTCGTCCTTCAGGGCGTTATAGATGGCATACACGCAGTCATAGGCATCGGCGGCGAACTGGTTGGGCACCTCGCCGAACTTCTCCTGATACTTGGCTACGAAGCTCTTGGTGGCCTCATCGCCGGCATCGGCGTTGAAGGGGGTCAGCAGCATGACGCCTTCAGCCAGAGAGGTATCGAAGCCCTTCACGGACAGGATGCCGTCCATGCCGTCCACGCCGAAGTACTTGGGAGCGTAGCCCATGGCGTTGGCCTGGGTGAGGATCAGGGCGTTGGCATCGTAGTAGGTGGGCAGATAGATAAGATCCGCGCTGCTGTTCTTGGCGTCGTTGAGCTGGACGGAGAAATCGGTCTTGCTGTCGGTGGTGAAGGTGGTGGTGGACACGATGTTCAGGCCCAGTTCACCGGCCTTGGCAACGAAGCTGTTGTAGATGCCGGTGGAGTACACGTCGTCGTTCTTATAGATGACGGCAATGGCGCTGCCCAGGTTATTGTCCTTGATGTACTGGGCGGAGGCGCTGCCCTGGTTGGGGTCCACGAAGCACATCTGGAACACGGTGTCCCGGCGGGGAGTGTCCACAGAGCCGGTCAGGGGATTGGCCACACCACCGATGACGTCGGTGGAGGAGGCGGAGGGGGTCAGGTAGAACATGTGGTCCGCATTGCTCTCGGCGGCGGTGGCAACGCCGGGGGTAGAGGTGACAGAGCCCAGGAACACCTGCATTCCCCAGTCCTTCAGGGTGTTGTAGGCGTTGACGGACTTCTCGGGGTCGTTGGCGTCGTCCTCATAGTGCAGGTCGAACTGGAGGCCGCCCAGGGCGTTGATCTCCTCTACGGCGATCTCCGCGCCGCCCTTGGCCGCGTTGCCGTAGATGGCCGCGTCGCCGGTGAGGGGGCCTACGCCGCCGATCTTGATGGCGCCGGAAGCGGCGCCGCCGTCCTTCTGGCCGTCACCGCCGCCGCAGGCCGCCAGGGCCAGGGTCATGACGAGGGCCAGAGCAAGTGCAAGAAACTTCTTCATGGATCCGTACTCCTTTTATTCATATACGCCCCTCTCCGGACGTCTGTCTCTCCCGGAAAGAGTAGCATCATGATAAAACCTAATCCCCAAAATGTCAACCGTCATTCTATACACAAATCGTTCACAGATAAACCCCGCGCTTTATTGTCATTTCACACAATATGCGGGTAAATTTATACAAACCCGCCGGATTCCTGCTTCCGGGGAAAGTTTTTTCTGTGTTTTTAGATGAGAAATACTCATGACATCAACAGGAATGGTCATGCCTCTTTCAAAAAAGGTTGACAAACGTAAACTAATGTGGTAGGATATGTTTGACACATGTAAAACAATCGGAAAGGAGGGCTGGTTATGAACCGGTCGATCACACTGTCCGCCGGGGAGTGGCGGATCATGGAGCGCCTGTGGGAGAGGAGCCCCCGGACCCTGACGGAGCTGGTGCGGGAGCTGGGGCCCGAGACAGGCTGGAGCAAGTCCACCATCGTGACCATGGTGGGCCGTCTGGAGGGCAAGGGGGCCCTTACCTACACCGAGGGCGGACGGGCCCGGCAGTACGCCCCCGCCGTCCCACGGGAGCAGGCGGCCCTGGAGGAGACCGAATCCCTGCTGCGCCGGGTGTACCGGGGCAGCGTGGGGATGATGATGAGCGCCATGGCCCAGCGGCAGGAGCTGTCCGGCGATGAGATCGCGGAGCTCCGGGCCATTTTGGATCAGG
>JAAZZJ010000249.1 GCA_014237695.1 Oscillospiraceae bacterium
TGGGCGAGCAGGCCCGCCCGGAAGTCCTCCATCTGCTCCAGGGGGACGTCCTGCATGATATGGTTGAGTACGCACACCAGGAGGATCACCTGCTGGTGCTGAGCCAGGGGGGCGTATTGGGTCTGGCGCAGCAGGCGCATGAGGCCCTGGCCGTAGACCAGCTGGCGCTTGGCGGATTCGTCCAGGTCGCTGGAGAACTGGGTAAAGACCTCCATCTCCCGGTACTGGGCCAGGTCCAGGCGGATGGTGCCTGCGGCGGACTTCATGGCCCTGGTCTGGGCATCGCCGCCCACACGGGATACAGAGAGGCCCACGTTGACGGCGGGCCGCTGGCCTGAGAAGAACAGGTCGCTCTCCAGGAAGATCTGTCCGTCGGTGATGGAGATGATGTTGGTGGGGATATAGGCGGACACGTCGCCCGCCTGGGTCTCCACGATGGGCAGGGCGGTCATGCTCCCGCCTCCCAGCTCGTCGGAGAGGTGAGCCGCCCGCTCCAGAAGCCGGGAGTGGAGATAGAACACGTCTCCGGGGTAGGCCTCACGGCCCGGCGAGCGCTCCAGCAGGAGGCTCAGGGCCCGGTAGGCGATGGCGTGCTTGCTGAGGTCATCGTAGACGATCAGCACATCCTGCCCCTGGTACATGAAGTATTCCGCCAGGGCGCACCCGGCGTAGGGGGCGATATACTGCAAAGCGGCGGAGTCCCCTGCGCAGGCGCTGACCACGGCAGTGTACTCCATAGCCCCCCGGCGCTTCAGATTCTCAACCAGCTGGGCCACGGAGCTGGTCTTCTGGCCGATGGCTACGTAGATGCACATCACGCCCTTGCCCTTCTGGTTGAGGATGGTATCCAGGGCGATGGCGGTTTTGCCGGTCTGCCGGTCCCCGATAATCAGCTCCCGCTGGCCTCTGCCGATGGGGAACATGGAGTCGATGGCCAGCAGTCCCGTCTCCATGGGTGTGTTTACCGGCTGGCGTTCCAGGATGCCGGGAGCGGGGGCCTCAATGGGCCTGTAGGACTGGGCGTGGATGCTGCCACGGCCGTCGATGGGTACGCCCAGAGCGTCCACCACCCGGCCCAGAAAGCTGTCCCCCACGGGCATTCCGGCGGTTTTCAGGGTCCGGCGCACGATGCTCCCGGCGCTGACCTCCTCGCCGCTGCCGAAGAGGATGCAGCGCAGCTCTCCCCGGCGCAGGTCCATGACCATGCCCTTCACCCCGGAGGCGAAGAGCAGGATTTCACCGTACTGGGCGTGTTCCAGTCCGCCGACGGCGGCGATCTCGCCGTCCACCGTCAGCACCTCGCCGATCTCCTCGGGGATCACCGCCAGGGACCAGTCCTCCGCGGCCTGGCGCATCAGGGGAAGCAGGTCGTTCTCACCGGGCTGGAGCTGGCGGAGATAGTCGGTAAACTGACGGATGCGCCCGTCCAGGGTCCAATCATAGACGTCGGACCCTACCTGGAGGCGGAAGCCGGAGCGCAGGGACTCATCCTGCTCCCAGTGGAGAGGGACCTTGCGCTGATAGGTCCGCTGGAGAAAGTCCCCGAACCGCTGGAGCTGGGCCTGGGAGGGTTCCCGGGAGCTGCGCAGCTCCGCCGTCAGGCGGCCTCTAGCGCTCCTCATGGCTGGCCTCCTCCTCCGCAAGGTCTAAAAACTGGTCAAAAGGGTCCTTATGGAGAGCCAGGCGCTTGGTGGCCTCGGCAGCCAGGCGGCGCAGCTCACGCTGGGAGGAGCGCAGGATTTCCTCCCGGTCATGCTCCGCCTCCGCCCGGGCGTGAGTGAGGATCTGCTGGGCCTGGACCTGAACCCGGGCCAGCTGTTCCTCGGCGGACTGCTGGACGGACTGCTGGGCTTTGGCACGGGCCTGACGGATTTCCTCATCGGCGCCGTCCAGCTTCTCCTGGGCCTGATCCCGCAGGCGCTGGGCCTGATCCAGTTTCTCCTGGGCCTGCTGATCCAGGGAGCGGTAATACTCCTCCCGCTTTGCCATGAACTGCTTGACGGGCTTGTAGAGCAGGAAGTACAGCCCGCCAGTGAGGATGGCCAGATTCATCCAATGCAGCAGAATCTGCTGCCAATCGATATTCAACGGCATCTCGTCCACCTGCCTTACAATACGAAGATAATGAGGATGACGACCAGCAGGGCGTAAATGATGGCGGTTTCAATAAACACCAGGCCCAGCATCATCATGGTGCGGATTTTTCCCTCGGCTTCCGGCTGGCGGGCGATGCCCTCGGCGGACTTGGCGGTGGCCAGGCCCATGCCCACGGCGCCTCCGGCGGCGGCGATGCCTACGGCCAGACCGGCGGCAATGGCCTTCAGGCCGGTGGCGTTGTCCGCGGTCTCCTCCTGGGCGGTGTTCTGGCCCTCCTCGGGGGCGGCGGCGTAAGCCGGCGCGGCCAGGGCCAGAAGCAGCAGCAGGACGCCGGTCAGGGTCAAAAGCTTTTTCATCGGATGATTCATGGTGGAAAACCTCCTAAGTAAAATAAAATAGTATGTGGTGCATGATGGGAGGGGAACTCCCCCGGAGTGCCTCCCGGTTATGATTTGCGGGCCTTTGCCCTCTTCTCCTTGTGGTCCGGCTCGGAGACTTCCCCGTAGTACAGGGCCGTCAGCATAGTCAGCACGTAGGTTTGGATGAGGGCGTGGAGCAGGGTGAACAGGACCCCCACCACCACGGGAAGCACGAAGCTCAGACTGACATAGTAGTACACCAGCTCCGTGACCAGCAGTCCGCTGAGCAGCGCGCCGAAGAGACGGAAGCTCATGGAGATGGGCAGGGAGAACTCCTTGAGCGCTTTCCCGATGCCCTTCACGCCGTTCCCGGCGATGCCGCCGGAGACGATCACCAGATAGGAGAGCGTCCCCAGGGCGATAGCGGCGTTGACGTCCGACAGGGGGGCGGGCAGGGTGACGGCATGTCCGTGCGTAGTGACCGCCTGAGCGCCCAAAAGCTCAAAGAGGGTTCCCACAAAGATAAAAGACCCCACGCCGAAGATGTATGTGCCCACAAAGCCGGAGCGGTGGGGACTGCTTCCCCTGGCCATACCGTCAAAAACGCCTACCGCCTCCTCCAGCAGCATCTGGAACTTCCCCGGCATGTACCGGAATTTGGGGATGACAAAAATCCGGATCAGGGCGGCGGCCAGCAGGAGGACCGCCGTAACGAGAAGCGCGGAGATCATCCCGGGATTGACGGCCTTAAAGCCCGGCAGGCTGATCCGGTTGACATCGTGCAGCACTGCGTCCCGCATGGCCTCCTGTACGGTTTCCGTGCGGCCCGGCGACCCGGTGAGCAGCGCTCCGGCCAGCAGGAGCAGGATCGCCGCAAGCCACAACGCCAGACCCTTTTTGTGTTGTTTCATTCAGCATTCCTTCTTTCGGTAGTTTACCTATGCGCCCGGCGGGCACATATACAGCGATACAATTATACCACCTTTGTCAAGAGCTGGAACAGGACAGAATTATGGATGTTTCGCTGGGAATTGGACACACTACTGCCATGAAAAAAAGGGGAGGATTCAGAGAATGATCGAACCGGATACCATCAGGCTGCTGCGGGAGTGCGATGCCGGAGTCAAAATGGGGGCGGCGTCCATCGGCGGGGTGCTGGAGCATGTGCGCGGCGAGGACTTCCGGCGGTGTCTGGACCGCTGCAAAAAGGCCCACGAGGCGCTGGAGAAGGAGCTGGAAGGGCTGCTGGAAAAGTACCATGACGAGGGAAAGGAGCCTCCCGCCGCCGCCAAGGGCATGTCATGGCTCAAGACCAACTGGAAGATGAGCCTGGAGGACTCGGACCGGACGGCGGCCGGTCTGATTACGGACGGCTGCGGTATGGGAGTAAAGTCCCTGTACCGGTATCTCAACCAGTACCAGGCGGCGGATGAGACTTCCAGGAGCATCGCCCGGCGGCTGATCCGTCTGGAGGAGCAGCTGACCGCCGACCTGCGGCCCTATTTATAGTCGAAGCAGTTAAAAATCGGTATAGTTCGGCGATCAAAGCCGGGTG
>JAAZZJ010000024.1 GCA_014237695.1 Oscillospiraceae bacterium
CCCTCAGCGCCGGCAGGACGATATTGCCCTGAATGGAGGCCTGGAGAATGATGGACTCCTTGTCCCGGTCCTTGGAGACGTAGGCCATGCGGTGTTCCACCGCCCCGGCAGGATCAGCTATGACGGTATCCTTTCCGTCCTGGTGGAGAACAACGCTGCCGGTCAGGGTCTTCTCCAGGCCGAACAGCACCCGGCCCAGCTCGTGCATACCGCAGTTGGAGAGTCCGCCAAAGCCCAGGATCTCGCCCCTGTGCAGCGTCACATCGATATTCTTGAAGAAGGGGCGCAGGGAGACGTGTCTGGCCTCCAGCAGCACCTCGCCGCTGTGGGATCCGTCGTAATCGGATCGGAAATAGTCGCCCTGAAGCTCCCGGCCGATCATCAGGGAGCGCATCCTCTCCACGGACATGCTCTCCCGGTCCAGGGTGTCGATAATCAGGCCGTCCCGGAGGACGGTGATCGTGTTGCACCGCTCCATCAGCTCATCCAGATCGTGACTGATGAACAGCACCGCCCGGTTTTCCTTCTGCATCCGTTCAATGAGTTCGTAAATGAGCCTGCGTCCCTTCGCCGCCAGGGCGGTCGTCGTCTCGTCAATGATGAGGATATCCGGCTTGCCGACCATAGCCCGGGCAATCTCCACGATCTTCCTGTCCTCAAAGTTGAGCTGCTCGATGTTCATGCGGCCTTTGATCTCCGGGACGCCGATTTCCGCCAGTACCGCGTCCGCCTCCCGGTAGATCCTCTTCCAGTCCAGGAAGCCGAATCTGGTAAATTGCTCCAGACGTCCGGCAAAAATATTGGATGCCACGTCCAGCCCCGGAAGGGTGGCCGCCTCCTGAACAATCATGGCAATCCCATGATTCTGCGCGTCCACCATGCTGTGCGGCGTGTATTTTTCCCCGTGGAGGAAGAGTTCTCCGCTGTCCATGCCCAGAGCGCCCGCCACAATGGAGGAAAACGTGGATTTGCCGGAGCCGTTCTCGCCGATCAGGCCGCGAATTTCCCCGCGGTGGACCTCCACATCCACATCGATCAGTGCCCGCGTCGGGCCAAATGCCTTGCATACTTTCCGTGCCGAAAGGATCAGTTCATTTTCCATCTTCAGACCTCACTCCCCTGGTCCGGGATCATCGCCGTCCTGCGGCGGCTCTCCCTTCCCTTTGACCGGTTCACGCCATTATTCGCCGGTTGACACTCGGCGCGATTTATTGTACAATGGCCCATACCGAAAAACAATGTCAGGCCTTCTATGAAAAAAGTTGCGATGTGTCATATCTTGTACTATTTAGAAAGGCGGAAAATCCGTGCAGGAATCCCTCCAGCCCTCCCCCTCCTCCAGCTTCGCTGTCTGGAAAACGATTGCAAGTGCGCGGCGCATCTCTTCCTCTCTGTCTGTTGATGTCCTGTCGGTCAGTGAGCAGTATGGCATCACCTACCTGGTGGCAAATTGCGGCGGTGTGCGCCGCTGGACCTACTCCGGTGATGAAATGCGCAGCATTTCCCGGATATATCCCTTTGAGCAGCAATACCATTCTCATGAGTATTACGAGCTTTTATACGTGCTGGACGGAACGGTCAACGAATGGCTCGAGACAGAATGTCTGTGCCTGCGGCGGGGAGACGCGGTTCTTCTGGACAAGAATATCCGCCACGCCGAGCAGTATCTGAGCAACGCGAGCTGTGCCTTTTTCTGCATGGACGATCAATGTGTGCGGAATCTGCTGGCAAACGACTCCCCTTTTTCAGAGGGGCAGACCGTCATGCACTTTCTGATGAACCATCTGGCGCCGGACAGCTGCGCGGTGAAGGCCTACTGCCACTTCACCGCGATACCGACGGAAACCAAGCTCCTCCCCGTAGAGAGGGAGGCCAACGCCATCATAGAAGAAATGATTACCAAGCGGCCCGGCTACTGGCTGCTGATTCAGGGCTATCTGCGCAGGATACTGGGCCTGCTGGAAACGCCCAGCGTCTACCGCAACGCTCCCGTCTATAAAGTCATCGGCGGCAGGCACAGGCTCACCAGCGAGATCCAGCTGCAGGTTGAAGCCCGCCAGGGCATGATTTCCAAGCACGAGCTGGCGGCGCTGCTGAATTACAACACGGCCTATCTGTGCCGTTTCATCAAGCAGAACTTTGGCAAAAGCTACTCGGAATACTGCCTTTCCGTGCGCCTGCACTACGCCGCGCAAATGCTGCGCGAGACGAGGTGGAGCGTAAGCGCAATCTGTGATAAGCTTGGTTTTTCCAACCGCACATATTTTTATAAGGCTTTTGAAAAAGAGTATCATACCACCCCGGGCAATTACCGGAACGCAAACCGGTAGCTTCCACCGTCCCGGAGAGGGATAAAGCATCGCCGCCTGCTGGGGAGAGTCCCCGGCAGGCGGCGCTGTTTTATCTGTCTGCTTATTTTATCTGAATTCCGGCAGGCCGAAAGCGGCCCGCGATTTCCCCGGTCAGGGGTCTCATCCGCCGCAGGAAAGCTGCAGCAGCTCCTCAAAAACAGCCTCCAGCTTCTCCGGATCGTTGTCGTAATCCGCAAACCCCCGGAAGACTTTGGCGATCAATTTGTCGTGGGCAGCCTCGTCTTTCTTCCGCAGCGCCCAGAGCAGCGCGGCTTCCTCCGCCCCCCGGCGTTCTGCCTCCAGGCGCATACTGAGCCAGCAGCCGTCCGTTCCCGGATAGACGATGAATGCGTCCCCGCAGGGAAATTCCGTGCCGATGCCGGTCCAGTTTTCGCAGCTGGTTTTCTCAAAGGGCTTTTTCACACCGGCGAACTGGTTGAAGCCCCAGTGCAGATACCCGGAGATCCGGTTGGCGGCGCAGCCCCAGAACAGGAGCCGCCCATTGGCCAGAGGCTGATCCAGGAAGCGGTTGAGCCACTTTCCCTCCGGGCCGCAGCAGACGTAGGTCCATACCTCGTCCCCCAGGGCCATGGCGGCATCAAAATTCTTCTTTTCGCGCTCATAGCCGTCGGTAATCGGCACCATGATGTCCACGCCGCCGCGGAAAAGGGTAGTCTTCACCGCCTCGATAATCCGCACGCCCGGCAGATACCGCCGCACAATGTTGGCCGCCAGGAAAAACTGGGTCCGCCGGGCCTGCATGCCGGCATCGGACCGGACATGGACGTCCGGCTCGTCCATTACATGAAAAAGCACCTTATCCTGCCAGCCGTGACGGGTAAGAAAGGCGGCGAAGTCCCGCATCTCACAGCACAGCAGCTCGTAGCCCTCCTCGGAGTCCACGGACACACTGGGGTCCGCCCCGCATTTCAGGTCCGCAGAGTACATGTCGGGAGAGCCATCCGGCTGTACGCCCCGGCAGATGAGGCCGCCGGTCTCCAAGGTCTCGAAGCCCTCGTCAAAGAAGACCTCAATCAGGGGAGCCAAGTCCTCAAAGTCGAAGCGGTAGGGCTTCTCCGGTCTGGCCACGGGCCGGCCCTCGTGCATCCAGAAGAGGAACACCTTCTGGTGGCAGCGGCGCATGGCCCGGGCATAGTCCCGCAGCAGAGGCTCGAACCCCGGCTCGTTCCGCTTGACGCCGTGCTGGGCCTCAATGGACTCCACGCTGAACCAGTTGGTCTTGCCAAAGACCTCCTCACGGAACTCCACGGGGTACACGTGGCAGTCCAGAATACAGGTATGCGTCAGCTCTCCGGCGCGGATGGTCAGGGGGATCTCATAGTGCCCCGCCGGGAGACCGGCCCTTGGGACCAGGCAGAGATAGGCGCAGCACCGTCCGTCCTCCGCCGGGATGCCGCCGTCCGGCAAGGGCCGCAGGCAGTCCAGCACCCAGAAGGGGGCCTTCCGGATGGCGTAGTCCGGGCAGGTTTCCGGCAGCAGCACCATGGCGCCGCCCTGGTCCACGCCGTTGCCGGTGTTATAGTCCACCGGGACCTTCACCAGCTGATAAAATTCCACGTCAAATCCCGGGGCCTCCGCCTCTACCCGTCCGGCCTCCGCCGGACATTCAAACAGCAGCTGCAGCCCCGCCTTTCCGTTGCGTGCCGCGGCGGTGTGCAGCGTCTCCGGCAGAGGGGACAGGGGGGTATCCGGAAACAGGAACTCGGTCTTTGCTGAGAGATAGCCGTTCATTGATTCATCCTCCTGCATAAAGGGGCACAGGCTTCCACCTGTGCCCCCGGTTTTATGGCATGATCGCTATGATAAAGGGTCCCGCTTATTTTGCGGACTCATTGACAGCCTTGATGACATCCTCCAGGCCGTCGGTCTTGTAGTTGTCCAGAATTTCGTTCCACATCTCTTCCACGGGGCGGTCGCCGACCATGATGTTCAGCATGTCCTCGCCCATCTTAATGCGGAAGTCGCTGTTCAGGTTCATGAACGCCTGGGTGTAGGCCCGGTCAAAGGTGGGCATGACATCCTCACAGGCCCTGCCCAGATCGGTCAGCTCCGTCTTCCAGTCCTCATACCAGTCGGGGTAAACATAGGGCTGAACATAGCCGTTGGGCAGCTCGGGGCACCAGGAGACCAGGTTGCCGAACAGCTCGCAGGAGGGATAGACCTCTACGGCCGCCTTGTTGTCGATGAATTCCAGCTTTCCGTCCACGATCTGATAGCTCTCGCCCTCGTTGCCGAAGCGGCCCTTCAGGGCGCCCTCGCCGGAGACCAGGTAGTCGTAGATCATCAGCAGACGCTCCATCTTGGCATCGTCCACGTTGGCGGAGAACATGGTCTCGCTCCAGGCGTAGTCAATGGCCCAGTAGTAGGTGTTGCCGTCCACGGAGGGCATCAGGTTCAGGTACTTGACGTCCTCGTTCATGTCGTGGCCATAGGTGCCGGGCCAGTCGTTGATGTGCTGCTTGACCTGGTTGTCGGTGGTACACAGCGCGGCGGCGCGGCCGCCCAGGAACTTGGCGTTGCTCTCAGCCAGGGTTGCCATGGCCATGTCGGGATCAATGGTCCCCTCGGTGTACATATCCCGCAGCAGCTGGAAGGTGGGCAGCGCGTCATCGCCCAGGTTCTTGCCGCCGAAGTAAGCGGGGACGTATGTACCGCTGCCGTTATCCACCCAGTTGAAGACGATGCCTTCCAGTACCGCGCCGGGCATACTGTAGCAGCAGAAGGGGAAGACCAGATAGTTCATGGCGGGGGCGGTCATGCCGCCGATGCTCTTGCCCTCGGGATCGGCGGCCATGATCTTGCGGATCATGTCACGGAACTCGTCCCAGGTCTCCGGCTCCTTGGTGACGCCGGCCTTCTGGGCCAGATCCCAGCGGTAGAGGATGATGCGGTCCTTCACGGTCTCGGCCTGCTCCTGATAGGTCTTGCGGAAGATGCAGTACAGATCGCCGTCGATCTTGCAGCCCTCAGCGGCGGGGCTGTCCAGGTAGGCGGACAGATTGGGATAGGCGGACAGATCCTCGGGGATGGAGCGGATGACACCCTCGCGGGCCCACTTGCCGAAGGTGGCGGAGGCCCGGAAGTCGGCGCAGAACACATCGGGCAGGGAGTCCGTGGCGGCCCAGGTCTGCTCCTTCTCATAGTAGTCGTCCCATGTGACGTTCATGGGCTCGAAGGTGACGTTGAACTTCTCCTCGATGAATTTCTGGATGTCGTCGCCGCACAGGGCGGTCTCTACATCCCAGTAACCCACGGAAATGTCCATGTGTTCCAGTTTGCCGCTGTCAGCGGTGCCGCCGCTGCTGTCATTACCGGCGGGCGTCTTGCTGCCGCTGTCGGGCGTCTTGCTGTCGCCGCCGCAGGCTGCCAGGGACAGCACCATGACCAGCGCCAGCAGCAGAGAGATGAGCTTCTTCATGTTGTGATCCTCCTCAATTTCTTCTGAATGATGACTATGATCCAACGCCGCCGCGTTTCCGGGGGCGTAAAATCCGGACGTGGGTTACTCCTTGATGCCGCCCACCATGACGCCCTTGACAAAGTGCTTCTGCACGAAGGGATAGACGCACAGGATGGGAATGGTGGTGACCACGATGGTTGCCATCTGCACGGCGGTGGAATTGACCTTCTGGTGGCCGGAAATGAACTGTTTGGCCGCGTCGTTGAGGGTGTTGGACATGCTAATGAGTACGTTGCGGAGATAAATTTGAAGGGGGTACAGGGCGGCCTTGTTGACGTACAGGTTGGCCAGATACCACTCATTCCAGCGCTCCACGGCGTAGAACAGAATGAAGGTGGCCATAAAGGGCAGGGAGATGGGCAGCACGATTTTCGTCAGGATGATGAATTCGTTGGCCCCGTCAATGCGGGCGGCTTCCAGCAGGCTCTCCGGCAGGGACATAAAGTAGTTTTTCATGATGATGAGATAGTAGGTGCTGACGGCGCTGGGCAGAATCATGACGAAAATGTTGTTAATCAGTCCCAGCCCCTTGATGACCATATAGGTGGGGATCAGGCCTCCGCTGAACAGCATGGTGAAAATAATCAGGTTCAGGAACACCCTGCGTCCCAGCAGGTATTTCCGGGAGAGGGCGTAAGCGCCGAAGACCGACAGGGTCATATTGAGGGCGGTGCCCACGACGGTGATGAATATCGTGTTGAGCAGGGAGCGGAAGAATTTGGGCTCGTTGAAGATGGCCTTGTAGCCGGTGAGGTCGAAGGCGTAGGGCAGCAGGTACAGCGGGTGATTGGCATAGGTGATGGTGTCAGCAAAGGACAGGATCACCACCTGATAGAACGGGAAGATCGCGGCCAGGGCCATCAGCCCCAGGATGACCACCAGCACATAGTCCAGCGCGGAGGTCCTGCCAATGCGGTAGCCCTTGCGGGCATGTCTTTTCATAGGATGCTCCCCCTTTCTGTCACAGCAGGCCCTGCTCGCCTGCGGAGGTGACGATCTTGTTGGTAGTCACGATCATGAACAGACCTACCACCGACTTGAGTACGCCGATAGCCGTGGAGTAGCCGAAGTTCATGATGCCGGTGGTGAATGTCTCCCGGAAGATGTAGGTATCGATGGTATCCGCCACGGGGTAGACCGGGGAGGAGTAGGTGTTGAAGATCTGATCGAACCGGCCGTTGGTCAGCAGGCTGCCCACCGCCAGGATCAGCATGATGCAGATGGTGGAGCGGATGGCCGGCAGGGTGATGTGCCATATCTGCTGCAGGCGGCTGGCCCCGTCGATGCTGGCGGATTCATACTGGTCCTGCTCCACGCTGGTGATGGCCGCCAGGTAGATGATGGACCCCCAGCCCACTTCCTTCCAGATGCCGCTGAACCAGATAAACCAGCGGTAGCCGCTCTCGCTGGTGATGGGAGACGCGGCGGACATGCCGAACAGCCGTAATATCTGGTTGATGGCACCGGTGGAGGCAAAGATGTTGGTTAGGATCCCCGCCAGCACCACCCAGGAAATGAAGTGGGGGAAGGTGACGGTGGTCTGCACAAACTTTTTCATGCCCCGCAGCCGCAGCTCGTTGAGCATCAGCGCCAGGGCGATCTCGCAGGGCATACTGATGAGAATGCCGCCGATGCCGAAGACCAGCGTGTTTTTCAGGCCCCGCAGAAAGTAGCGGTCGGAGAACATCTTGGTGAAATTCCCCATTCCGATCCACGGGCTGTCCCAGATGCCCAGCTTGAAGCTGTAGTCCTTGAATGCCAGTACCAATCCGCCCATGGGGGCGTAGCAGAAGATGAGATACCATGCCAATACCGGCACCAGCAGCAGATACAGCAGCCAGTCATTTTTCAGCCGGTTCATGATCTTTGCCCGCCGGCGCCGGGGATCCAGGGACAGGGGCGGCGCTTGTTTTTTTGCAGCGGTTTTCATAAATCAGTCGTTCATCCTTTCTTAACATTTGTAGTGAAAGTATACCATTCACTCCTTTTTTGCTCAATGGAATTTGTATATGTTTTCAACTTTTTCTGACGGCTTCCGACTTGTTCTTTTTTCATTTTTGCCGGGGTCCCTCATGAAATTATTTCATAAAAAGAGAAAAATGGAATATTTTGCGCGCCGCCTCCCGTATTCAACAATTATCTCCGCCGGTCTCTTGCGTTAAATTAGTAAAAATGCTAAAATAGAGAGAAGGAAAGGGGGGCCTCCCATATGAAGCGGCGTTTCCAGTCGATCGGCATCCGGCGGGTGTTCTATATTTACGCGGCACTGCTGGCGGTGCTGATGCTGCTGCTCAGTCTGGCCCTGATCCGGGAAAGCGAGCGATCCCTGGTCAACTACACGCTGCTGCACGCCCAAAAGAACAGCGAGGTGCTGCAAACCAGCATCGACCAGGCTGCGGTGCAGATCCGCGCCGCCTTCACGGTGCTGCGCCGCAGCGAGTCCTTCGATGCCGTACTCCAGGCCACCCGGTATTCTCATATCACCTACCAGGTCTCCAAGGACTACTTTGACGCCATTTCCTCCAAATCCGGCCTGCCCAGCGGGACGTCGGTATCGTTAAGCACCGGCCTGCTCTCCACCTCCCCGATCTTTCTGCCCGAGGAGCTGCGCGAGCTGGACAGCCGGATGCCCAGCACCCATAACGCCACCCTCATCACCACCCAGACCCCCACCATTCCCATTGCCGAGCCGGACCAGCTGACCTTTGGCTTCGGATACTTCTCCAACGGACGCAGCGTGGGAAACGTCTACATCTCCCTCTGGATCCCCAGCCTCACCGCCCAGCTGCCCCAGAGCCAGCAGGAGGGACTGTACTTCATCCTGGCGGATCAATGGAGCAATACAATTTTTCTCAACGGCGGCGCCGTCCCCGCGGAACTCCAGGAGAGCCTGCGGGAGGCCGTCCTCCGCCACGGCGCCGGCGGACAGGGCGCTTCCCCCTTCCAGGGCCAGCGCTATGTGGTCCAGCCGGTAAAAATGGACAGTATCGGCTGTACGCTCTACAGCGTCACGGATACCGCCGCCGCCCGGGCGCCTCTGCGGAGCATCTATCTCTATACCCTCTCCATCCTGCTGGTGCTGGTGGCGGTGGCGCTCACCGGCAGCCGGTATCTCCACCGGACCGTCATCAAGCCTCTGGACCGGTTCGGAGAGTACATTACCGGCCTGCGGGAGGAGGGCAGCGTGCTGGAACGGCAGCCCCCCGCCCTGCCGCCCGGCGGCTGTACCGAGATCCAGAGCATCAAGGGGGAGTTTTTCGCCCTGCTCACCTCCATCAACCGGCTGTCCCTGGAGGTCCAGCGCCAGAACGAGGACCTCCACCAGGCGGAGCTGCTGCGCAAGGATATTGAGATCGAGCAGCTCCGCAGCCAGATTAACCCCCACTTCCTGTACAACACCCTGGAGCTGATCCGTTCGGACGCCATCGACGGACGCATTGACCAGGTTTCCTCGATCACCGCCGCCATGGGAAAGCTGTATCGCTACTCCATCAAGGGCGCACCCATCGTCCTGCTGAGCGAGGAGCTGGCCTATGCCCAGGCCTACCTGAAAATCCAGCAGGAGCGCTTCGCGGACAGGATCACCGTACTGTACAATATCTCCCGGGAGGCCCGCGCCGTCTCTGTGCCCAAGATGATCCTTCAGCCCTTAGTGGAGAACGCCATTGTACACGGCATCGAGCCCTCCGGCGGCGCGGGCACCCTCTTCATCGGCGCCTCTGTGGAGGAGGGCTTTCTGACAATATCCGTCCGGGACAACGGCGCGGGCATCCCCGCCGAAAAGCTGGAGGCACTGCGCAGGCAGCTGGCTGCCCACGACAGGGGCAGCGGCTATGTGGGGCTGACCAATGTCAGCAGCCGGCTGTACCTCCAATACGGGGACCGGTGCGCTTTCCGGATATCCAGCCTTCCCGGCGACGGGACGTCTATTTCCCTGCGGATCCCAACGGATTTTTTTGCGCCTCAGGCGCAAAAAACGCCGGACCGTCACGGCCCGGCGAACTCTCGCTGACAATTATTGCGGCCGGCCGGTATTGACCAGCCTTTGAAAGACGCCTTTCAGGATACAGGCGCCGGCTTTCGCGGTAACGGAGCATCCCGCCAGCAGCCACAGCATCAGCAGCCTGCCAAACAGCTCCACATCCAGCAGCAGCACAATCAGCGGCAGCGCCGCCAGCAGCCCCAGCAGCAGCGTCCTTGGCAGCGCGGTGATGCTGAGGATCAGCGCGTTTTTCAGCATACGCAGGGTGGTATCCTCGTACACGGCGATCATGGGAAACACATACAGCCCCGTCCCCGCCAGAAGCAGCACCCCCAGATAGAGCAAAACCGTCACAATGGCCGGCACGGACTCCAGGGCGGCGATCAGCCGGAAGTCCAGCGCCAGCACCACTCCCGCCCCAGCCAGAAGGAGCCAGATAACGGTAGCCTGACGGAAGCTCCGGCGGAACCCGGAGAAAAACAGGCGGACTGCCCCGTCCCCCTCCCGCCGGCGCAGATACGCGCCATACAGCGCGGACCAGGCTGCTCCGGCGGTGACCAGAGGGATGCAGCACAGAAGGAAGCACAGATTCAGCAAAATGATATCCGACAGAGCCGTCAGCCCCCGCATGACCGCCCCATCCGGGTCAAATAAATGTTTCATACGAATCAATTCCCCCTCGTTTTTGATGGTATAGCTGCACTTGAAAAAGCGTAAATGGGTTCTTCTCAAGTGCTTTGACTATAACACAGACAGCTCCCCAGAGCAACAGAAAATATTCTTACGGAAAAAGGAGGACTCCACATGCGGCAGGTACTTTTGGTAGACGATGAGGCTGCCGTGACCAATTCGCTGCTCCATGGAATTGACTGGACTTCCCTGGGTCTGACCGTGTCCGGTGTGGCCATGAACGGATTACAGGCGCTGGAGTACATTCAAAAGAA
Organism: Oscillospiraceae bacterium; assembly: GCA_014237695.1. Classification (GTDB taxonomy): domain Bacteria; phylum Bacillota; class Clostridia; order Oscillospirales; family Oscillospiraceae; genus Pelethomonas. Next base: position 10,759 of record JAAZZJ010000024.1, read on the forward strand.
TCCTGTAGATATTGTCATCACCGACATCCGCATGGCGGAGCTGGACGGCCTGTCCCTCAGCCAGCAGATCTACCAGATGAACCGGAACATCCAGACCATCATCATCAGCGGCTTCGCGGAATTTTCCTACGCCCAGAAGGCCCTGTCCTACGGGGTCATCGGCTACGTACTCAAGCCCGTCGAGTATGCGGAGCTGACCCGGTATCTGAAGCTGGCCGTTCATAAGCTGGACCGCCGCCGGGACTCCGGCCAGAACGGCCTGCTGGACGCCCTGTACCAGAATCACGCCGGCAAGCTGCGTCAGCTGCTGAAGGCTCAGGGGCTGGAGGCGGGCCAGTATTATACCGCCGCCTCTGTCAGCGGACAGCCCCTGTTCGGCGCGGACGGGAAGGTGCTTGCGGTCCGGATGGGCTACAAACGGTACGGCTACATCGCCGCCTCACCTTTTGTCCAGCCGGTTCTGCGGAATCTGCCGGACGATCCGGGCTGCAGCGGGTTCAGCTTTATCCGCAATCCGGTGCCCATCCAGAAGCTCGGCCCCGCCCTGAAGCGGCTGAGCGTCTCAGCTTTCCACTACTTTTTTGATCCGGACCACAAAATATTTCCAGGCGTCCGGCACAAGGCCCGGCTGCCCTATCCGGCGCTGGTCTCCGCCGCCGCGGAGCAGGATGCGCCCCGCCTGATCGGGCTTCTGCAGAAGATAGGCGCCCTCCCGCCGGAGGATCTGTCCCTCAATGAGGCGTGGCGCTTATACAACACCCTGGCGGACAGCGAGTTCTGCGGTCCGTCGGTAGCCCTCGATGATATTTACAGTCCGGAGCATCTGGTCTTCTGCTTCGGCACCTTTCAGCATATGATCCGGACCCTCTGCGCGCGGCTGGAGGAGTGTTCCTCCGCCCAGCCGGACGGGAAGCTGTCCAACTCCGCCTTTCTGCACATGCTCCGGTTTGTGGAGCAGCATCTGTCCGAAAACTGTTCCCTGCAGCTCATTGCCCGGGAGATGAACATGAACGCCAACTACCTGGGGCAGCTGTTCAAGCGGGAAACGGGGAAGACCTATTCCACCTATGTCACGGAGCTGCGCATCGAGCGGGCCCGGGAACTCCTGGCCTCCGGGGAGATGTCCATCAACGAGATTGCCGCCGCCCTGGGCTTCAACGATTACTTCTACTTTCTCAAGACCTTCAAGCGCGTCTCCGGCTGCACGCCGAAGCAATACCGGCAGCGGCAGGAAACCGGCGGCCTGCTGGACCTGTCCGCCGGAGCGGAATGAGTGCCATGCGGCGTATGCCGGATTTAGGGAAGTTTTTTACTCCTGTTCAACCCCTTCCATTATCAGAAAACTCCTCTGAAATCGCTGATTTCAGAGGAGTTTTCTGCAAGAAGCCCCATGGTTGCCATTACACACGGGGATTCCGCCCAGGCGGAATCCCCGTGTGCTGCTCTCTCAAACGCGCTGGCCACATCTCTTTTCGTGCAGGGCGGCTATGGCCAGTTCTGCGGAGCGATTTACGACCAGCTCCTCAGGAAACCCGGTTTCCCGGAGCAATGCCAGGGCGCTTGTGTGTCTGAGAATATCACATTCCGCATGGGCATCGCTGCTGACAATGATTCTGGCACCGTATTTTACGCAGCACTCCAGCATTCTTATGGCGTTATGACGGGTGTCCTTCCGGTAGCTGTCCGGACGAATGGAGGCCTCGTTCAGTTCCAGCAGTACGCCATGTTCTGACGCAGCCTGTGCCAATACGTCGAAATCCACCGGGTAGAGCCCGTCATCGGGGTGGCCGATGATATTCACCTTGTCGTTCTCCATGACATTCAGATAAGCCCGGGTATTCTCCTCCAGTGTGCCGGGAGTGAGGCAGACGTCGTGCATACTGGCTACCGCGAAATCCAACGGGGCGGTAAACGCCGGTTCCAGGTCTACATTGCCCTCCAGATCGATAATATTCAGCTCACAGCCGAACAGAAGGCGAATACCGAACAGCTCCCGCGGTATGCACCGGCTGGAGCGGAAATAATGCCGGCTGGCCGAACCTTCCATAGCGGGGGCATGATCGGAGATTCCCAGAAGCTGAACGCCTTTTTCGCTGGCTGAACGCGCCATTTCGTAGATGGTGTTGTACGCATGGCCGCTGGCTATGGTATGCGTGTGGAGATCCACTACGTCAGTCATGGTTTCCCCAGCCTCCTTTTCTAAACTCCCGGTAGTACCCCAGGATCATTTCCGGGTAATCGCTTTCAATCATGTCCACCCGAAGCGCCAGGGCCTCAGCCAGCCGCTCTCTGGTGTTCACCACACTGCCGTCTACCAGATAACCCGCCCGGTGAAGCTCCTCCACCAGTCCGGCACTGAGGTTATCCAGAAAGCACAGATAGATCATGGCGCCCATATCTTTCATAAGTCCCACCGGGTCGTGGGGGACATGGGGGACAATCAGAGCCAGCCTGACCCGGGGTTCCAGGCTGGTGATCCGCTTCAGCGTGGCGTGGTCTGTGCCAAAGACAATGCACATTTCGAAAAAGTCATGCCTGCGAAGAGCCTCCACAATCCTCTGCGCCAGGACGGGCATTGTGTCATGCATTTCCAATTCCCGGCTCTTGATCTCCAGAAGGACGCCCATTCCCTGCTCCCTGCACCAGCCCAGGACCTCATCCAGCGTATTCAGCGCAAAAGCCGCCTTCAGCTGTGCCACGGTATAGTCCCGGACCCTGCCGAACAGAGGGGAATGCAGTCCAAGGTCGAGATCGTGGTAGATCACGGCCTGACCGTCGGCGGTCAGTTGGACGTCGATCTCGATGTAATCCACACCGCTTCCCAGTATCTGAGCGAAGTTTTCCAGCGTATTTTCCCGAACCTCCGACAAATGTCCCCGATGGCCGCCAATCAGGAGCCGCTTTCCGGCCCCGGAGGCGATGGTTTCCAAAAATGTCATGCCGCTATTGCTCCAATCCAATATTGACACCGCTCTCTGCTTCAAAAATGTTGTAGATACCGGTAATTTGCAGCCATACATAGGGGTTTCTACCGGCAGCCAGCCGCTTATAGGCCACAAAACGCTCGTGGTCCTCAGGAACGGTAACCCGGACAAAGCTGTTTCCAACCATGCCGGAAACCAGAAGCTCCTTTCCCAGATTTTCAACAATCTGAAGCTTCATCTGCATGGACTGGGGACGTCTTTCCGTCTCAACGGACATCAGGTGGCTGCGCACGCCGATTTTTACATCCCTTCCGGCGTATTTCCGGCCTCCGGCCCTGTCCTTGGCCTCCAGGGTCAGCTCAAATCCGTCGCCGCAGACGCAGGTGCCGCTGGCATCCAGCCTGGCGTCCACGAAGTTCATGGGCGGGTTGCCCATGAACTTGGCAACGAACAGATTGGCGGGGTAGTGATAGAGGTGTTCCGGAGTATCGTACTGCTGGATCCGGCCGTTGTCAAGGATGGCAATTTTGTCGGCAATGGCCATGGCCTCCTCCTGGTCGTGGGTGACAATGATGGAGGTGATTCCCGTCTCCTGCTGAATCCGGCGGATCTCATCCCGTATCTCAATCTTCAGCCGGGCGTCCAGGTTGCTCATCGGTTCGTCCAGAAGCAGCACGTCCGGCTCCTTTACCAGCGCCCTGGCCATGGACACCCGCTGCTGCTGGCCGCCGGAGAGCTGGGAGGGCTTCCGCTCAAGCAGCGGCTCAATCTGGAGCATTCCGGCAATTTTCCGGGCCTTGGCATAGCGCTCCGCCTTGCCCATGCCCTTCTGCTTCAGGGGAAAGGCAATGTTGTCGATGACGGTTAAATGCGGCATTAGGCCAAAGCTTTGGAACACCATGCCCATTTTCTGCCGGTGGAGGTCGATGTTCACCTTGGGGTCT
>JAAZZJ010000250.1 GCA_014237695.1 Oscillospiraceae bacterium
CAGGCAGCAGGATCTCCGTAGTAAACGCCCCATCCTCGCTGTTGCGGGTGAGATATCCCCCCAGACGCTCGATAATGGCGTCCATCCGCACCAGCCCGAAGCCGTGGCCCTCCCCCTTGGTGGAGCGGAAGAGCCCGCCGGTCTTCTTCCGCTTCCCGGCGGCGGTGAAGTTGGTGCAGGAGATATACAGCTGGGTCCCCTTCATGTCCATATATACCCGGATGAGCCGTTCCTCCTCCGGCAGGGCCAGACTGGCCTCGATGGCGTTGTCGAAGAGGTTGCCCAGAATGACGCACAGGTCCAACTCGGAGATGTTCAGCTTCACCGGCACGCTGGCGTCCGCACGGACGGGGATGCCCTTGGATCGGGCCAGAGAGATCTTGCTGTTGAGGATGGCATCCGCCATGGGGTTGCCGGTCTTCACCGCCGTATCCACGGTGGCGAGGTCCGTCTCCAGAGTGTCCAGATAGGCCCGGACGGCCTCCCAGTCGTTTTCAGCGGCGTGGGCTTTCATGGTCTGGATGTGGCTGCGGTAGTCGTGCCGCCAGCCCCGTATCTGCCGGTACATGTTCTCCACCTCGGCATAGTGGATCTCGATCAGCTCCCGCTGGTAGGCGGCAATGCGCCTGTCCACCAGCTTATCAAAGAATTTCATAGACGTTACCTCAGATCTGACGGATGATGGCCTGATTCAGCTTCTCGTACTGTCCCCGTGGCAGGGGGATGCGCTCGCCGGTAGTCAGCTCCGCCTCCGCGCGCGTTACCCGGCGGATGCAGGTCAGATTCACGATGCAGGACCGCCCCGCCCGGAAGAACCTCCGGTCCAGCGCCGCCTCGAACTCCGCCAGAGGGCGCTTTAAGGTGTAATCCCTCCCGGCGTGGACGGTGACATAATTTTGCTGCACATCCAGATACCGGATCTCCGGCAGGGGCACCCGCACCGTCTCCCCGGGAAGCTCCAGCGTCAGAAAGGGCTCGTTCCGGGCCAGACGGCTGACGGCCCGGGTGAGGACCTGATCGAACTTCTCCTCATTCACCGGCTTCATCAGGTAGTGGAGGGCGGAGACCTCGTAGCCCTGGGCGATGTAGTCGGAGTATCCGGTGATGAAGACGATCTGCACCGCCTCGTTGTCCCGCCGGACGGTCTTCGCCAGCTCTACGCCGTCCATGCCGGTCATCTCGATGTCCAGCAGGAGGACGTCGAAATCCTTTTTCTCCTGATAGCGGAACAGGAAGGCCTCGGCGGAGGGAAAGACCTCCAGCTCCACCTCAGCCCCCGTCCGCCGCGCCCACTGCGCGGCCAGAGAGGCCACCAGCCGCGCGTCCTCCGGCCGGTCATCGCAGACGGCAAAATGATAGATATTCATCAAGCTCCCTCCTTCTCAGCCAGACCAACGGAGATCATGGATACCGCGTTCCGCTCCACGCCGTTGAGGATGAACCCCGCCAGGTCGCAGGCGTAGACGGGCCCGGCGGTCCGTATGCCCCCCTCTCTCACGTACCGGGACAGGGCCTCATAGCCCTCGGAGATGTCCCACCGGCCCCGGCAGCAGAGGTAGAGATAGTTCCCGGCGGGCTTCTCCCGGTAGTAGGGGCAGTCCGCCGCTTCTTTAATGCGGGTGTAGAGATACCGGACGCCGGACTGCTCCGTGTCCGGGGAGTGGATGGCCCCCAGCTGATAGTCCGGCTGAAGCCCATACCGTCCGCACAGCTCCCGGCACCGCTCCAGAACGGCGATCAGTACGTCGTCCCCCGCCTCCGGGGCGGGCTCTATCCGTCCAAGCTCCTCCGCCGGGAGGGCCAGCAGATGCTCCTGCGGGAACCAGGCCCGCCGGGGCTCCAGATCCGGGGCCCCGCCCAGCTCCAGATTGCGGATCATGCCCGACAGGACGAAGTCCATCTGCTCCAGCCTGCGCCGCTCCTCCTCCAGCGCCTCCCGCTGGACCCGGAGGAGGTCCAGAGTCTCCCCGGCGTCCTGCCGTCCCAGACAGCGGCGGATCTCCGCCAGAGGGGTGCCTGTCTGCCGGAAGATGGCGATAGCGTAAAAATCATAGAACTGTTCCGCGTCGTAATAAAAATATCCGTTCTCCCCTCGGTGGGCCGGGAGCAGGAGGCCAAGGTCCTTATAGTGCCGCAGAGTCTCCTTGGTAGCGCCGCACAGGGCGGCGAAGGCGCCGGAGGTCATCCATCCCCGATGTTCCATAAAATTTTCTCTCCAAAAAGCAAAATTCCTCTTGACTGCGTGGCAGCCACACGGTTTATGATACCCCATGTCGAGCCGGATGGCAACCCCGACATAGATAAAATGACAGAAAACAAGGAGAGACCGACATGGAAAATCAACTGGATTCCTACCATCTTCCGGTAACGGGCCGGAACATTCTGCGCTTTGCCTTCCCGACCATCGTGATGACGGTGTTCAACACCTTCTATACCATGGTGGACGGACTGTTCGTATCCAACCTCATCGGCACCTCGGCCCTGTCGGCCATCAACCTTACCACCCCGGCCATCGGACTGATTACAGCGGTGTCCGGTATGCTGGCCACCGGAGGCAGCGCCGTAGTGATGAAGAAAATGGGAGAGCGCCGGGAGCAGGAGGCCCGGCAGGACTTTACCCTGCTGATCCTGACCAACGCCGTGGTGGGCGCGGTCATGATGGTCCTGGGATATGCCCTGATGGACCACCTGCTGGGAACCATTGGGCTGTCTCAGGAGGTGTTCGGCTACTGCCGCACCTACCTCCGGGGCTACCTGATCTTCACCATCCCCATCCTGCTCATGTACAATTTTTCCCTTTACCTGATTGCCGCCGACAAGTCCCGTCTATCCCTCATCTGCACCGTGGCGGGCGGCGTGACCAATATCATATTGGACTACGTATTCATCGCCCTGCTGGATATGGGCATCCTTGGCGCGGCCATCGCCACGGGGCTGGGGTATTCCATTACTGCGGCGGCGGGCTTTCTGGTGTTCTGCCGAAAGGACAGCCTGCTTCATTTCCAGAAGCCGGTCTTTCGTGGGAGCGTGCTGTTCCACGCCTCCACCAACGGGCTTTCGGAGCTGGCGACGTCTCTGGTATCCGGCATCACCACCCTGCTGTTCAATCTGGCGATGCTCCGGTACGTAGGGGAGGACGGCGTAGCCGCCATCACCATCATCATGTATGTGCTGATGTTCGTCAGCGCCCTGTTTATCGGCTACTCCTACGGCGTAGCGCCCATGATAAGCTATTTCCACGGGGAGGGGAACCATGAGAAGCTGAAAAAGCTGGTAAGGTTCAGTATACGGTTCATCGCGGGGGCGTCCGCCCTCTGTGTTGTGGCTTCCATTGCGGCCTCCGGGCCGCTGGTGGGTATTTTTACCCGTCCGGGGACTTCCGTTTATGATCTGGCGGTGACGGGCAACCGGCTGTGTTCTTTTGCGCTGCTGTTCGTGGGATTGAACGTGTTTGCCAGCGGGATGTTTACGGCGCTGTCCAACGGGGTGGTGTCTGCTGTGCTGGCGTTCTCCCGGTCGTTCGTATTCACGGTGGCAAGTATTCAGATTTTGCCTGTTCTGCTGGGAGGCGTCACCGGGGTATGGCTGGCTACGCCAGCGGCGGAGCTGTTGGCGGTGATTATGGCGGCAGGAATGGTGGTAAGATACCGGAAGCGGTATGGCTATTAAGGTGCATCTCAGGCGGCCCCTGCGGGGCCGCCTCCGCTTGTTTCTTATCGATAGCCCGGGACCTGCGCGGCCCCGGACTCCGCGCCTACTTTTGCCGCGCGGCAAAAGTAGGCAAAAACGCGCTTAGGAAACTGCGTTTCCTAAGGACCTTCCTTCATTACGGGGGAGATTATTTACGCGACGACCTATAGATTGGCTAGTCTATCGTCCGTGCCTTGGGCCGATGCCGGTTTGTACTTCTGCGCACGGTTCTAACGAGGGACGTCATTGTCGGCTACGCCGTCAACGACCGTCCCGGCAGCCCGCAGGGCTGCCCGGTTGCCTCGCGGCACTCGGCA
>JAAZZJ010000251.1 GCA_014237695.1 Oscillospiraceae bacterium
CCAAAATATCAGGCCGATCCAACACCTGGACTTCTGTTTGTTTAGCGTTTTCTTGCCGCTCATAGAGGGTGGGCAGGGTAGCCGCCGCCTGCCGGAAAATCTCCAGCTCGTCCCCGCTGATTGCGGTTTTGAGGCTGTCTCCGTCTGCTTTTACGCCAATCACATTGGTAGACGGTACGTTGATGGCGGCGGTCAGCTCCTCCTGGGTCCTGTAGGCCGTCACCGGGCCATACCGCTCCAGCCATGTAATTGTCTGCGGGGACAGATCATTTTCCAGTACGCCGAAGTGCAGTTCTCCCAGGCTGGACATATCAATGGAGCCCATGAAATTCAGCGCCACGGCGACCAGGATGGGCAGCAGGAATGTCATCAGGCAGAATTTATCCCGCAGGACACTTTTTAGCTGATATTTCAAGCCTTTCACCCCTCACCCCTCCTTTCCGATTTCCCGATGGAACGCAAGCCGCACCACCAGGAACAGCAGCGCAATCACACCGGCAGCGCCGGCATAATAGGCAGGGGAAATGTCTGTTCCGAAATAGGCATTTTTCAGGCCCATATAGACGTGATAGAACGGATGATAGCCGATCCAGTCAAATTTGATGGAGGTGTTGGCCGACAGGAACACCGGGGTAGCAGCAAAAATGGCGATCACCAGGTAGGCCAGCGTAAACTGACGGAAATCTTTCAGCAGCAGGGCGCAGAGCAGTCCCACCAAGGCCATCATCAGGGAAAGAATGGCCGTCTGGAGCAGGACCGCAGGCAGCACCGCCGCTCCATCGTTCAACCCTACGTTCAGCAGGGTGAGCAGCACCGCAAAGGCCAGATCAGAGAGCAGGAACACCGCCAGCTTGGACAGGAGAAACAAATCTTTTCGCACCGGGAGAATGGCGTGGACACGAATGACCCCCATGCCCTTTTCCTTGAACAGTACGGCGGCGATACCCAAAAATCCCACAGCGGCCAGCTAAAAAACAGCAGTTCACAGGTGATCTCTTTCCTCGCCTTTTGTTCCGGCGTGTTGGTACCAAGCACCTCCGGGGCAGGGCTGGCCGAGGGTTCCAGCAGGGACAGGGCATAGTCGGCCCGGTGGCGGTCAACGTGTTCCGCTCCCTTATAGAGTACCACCCGCACCTCCCCGGCGCTGGAGTCCAAACCCACGCCGTTGGCGTCGGAGAGCAGGACGGCGTCCATAGCCTCCATAGAGGAAACGATCTGCACCAGGGGCGATTTTTCCGTCTGTATCCCGGTAGGGTCATACAGATACACGTTGTAGGGCGGCATCTGCATGAAGCGGATATAGCCCAGGTTCACATAGGCCGTATAGAGGACCAGAAAGCCAAGTGCCATCAAGAAAAATTTCCCCGACACCAGCATCCGGCAGTCCTTTTTGAACAGGGCGCAAACGCTTTTTCCCATCAGGACAGCCCCCTCCCCGTGTACTGGATGAACATATCCTCCAAGGTCGGCTCCTGGGAGTGGATGCTGATAATCTCGTCGTGGGCAAAGGGAATGCCCGCCTCCAACTCCGGTGCCTCAATGGTTTTTGTCTCCCGTTTTCCCCGGTACAGGTAGTCGACGACCACCCGGTGGTTGCTGTTTTTCTCCTTCAGACGCTTGGGCGTATCCAGGGCTACCAAATTTCCGTTGGAAATGAACGCCACCCGGTCGCACAGCAAATCGGCATCCACCATGTTATGGGTGGTGACGAACACCGTCGTCCCCTTTTTTCGCTCCTGCTCAATGATCTTCCGAAACAGCACCGCCCCGGAGGGGTCCAGGCCGCTAGTGGGCTCATCCAAAAACAGCAGCCGGGGATTGCTCACCAGCGCCCGGGCCATACTCACCCGCTGGCGCATCCCCTTGGAGTAGGAGGACACCGGCTTTTTCAGAAAGTCCGGCTTAAATTCCAGCGCGTCCAGCAGCTCGCCTATGTCCCTCCTCTGTTCCTTATGGTAAAAGGATGCAAAGTAGTTCAAGTTATCCACGGCACTCAGATTGGCGTACAGATAAGGAAACTCAAACAGCACGCCGATTTTCTGGAAAAATTCCTGCCCGTGAGCGGCGGAGATATCCTGCCCGAACAGCGAGACCTTGCCCCCGTGGCCCTTCAAAATTCCGGTGAGAATCTTCTGCGTCGTGGATTTCCCGGAGCCGTTGGGCCCCAGGAAACCGAAGATTTCTCCGTCCTCTACGGTGAAGTCCAGGCCGTGGAGGGCCTGCTTGTCTTTGCCGTAGGAGAACGTCAGGTTTTTGACCGCGATCACTCGCCGTCACCCCACTTTCCACGCTGATCTTTTCCCTGCTGGCGCTTGGTCCACCACTTCATGAACTTGATCTTGAAGGGGATGGAGATGACAAGCACCGCCCCAATCACGAGCCACCAGTACCACTGCAATCCTAAGAACATAAAAAACCCTCCTTACTTGTGATAAGGAGAGTTTAGATGGCCAGTGTGAAATTCGTGTGAGGCCGGTGTGAAATCCGTGTGAAATTATTCTGTGACAGGGATGGAGAACCAGAACAGCACCCCGTCCACCCGGTTTTCCGCACCGTAGGGCAGATTCTGCATGGACAGGATTTGCGCCACAATAGACAGCCCCAGCCCGGAGCCACTGTACTCCGCGCTGCTATCCCGATAGAACTTTGTCCAGATTTTGGGCAGGGCACTTTCTGGAATGGGCCGGCCTTGATTGTAGATAGAGAAATGCAGCATCCCACTATCCACTTTCAGTTCAAGCTGCAGAACGCCGCCAGGACACACATTTTTCCTGGCATTGACAATCAGATTACTTAAAACCTGCTCCATGCGCCGCTGGTCTGTCCTCACAAAAACCTTTTGATCCGGCAGCTCATATTGCAGCTCAAAATTGGTGTCCGGGGCGTCAATCAGCAGCCGCCCGGCTACTGTCTCCATCAGCTCTACAAAGTCAAAGCGGGTCACATTCAGACTTGCAGCTCCGCTTTCCAGCGCTGACAGGTCCAGCAAGGTTACGATCAGGCCATTCATTCGCTCCACTTCGGAGACAATGACCTGGGCGTATTTCTGCTTTCTGGCCTCTTCCATCTCGTCCTGCAAGCCCTCGGCATAGGCCCGGATGATGCCCAGCGGAGTTTTCATCTCGTGGGATAGACTGTCCACCAGTTCCTTGCGCTCGGCCAGCAGAAGCCGTTCCTTTTCCACATCCTTTTCGAGCTGGGTATTCGCATCCTCCAGACGGACAAGGGCCTGTTGCAGATTTTCAGCCATTGTGTTCAGGCTGGCAGACAGTTCCCCAAATTCATCGGTTGAAACGAGATTGCAGGGGGCGGAAAAATCCAGTCCCGCCATGCGCTTTGCGGAGGCGTTCAGTTTGTCAATCGGTTTCGTGATAAAGCGGCCCATGAAAAAGTCTATCCCTAAAACCAGCAGCATAGGCTTCACTGATTTTCAGCTTATCAGAGTAATCTTTCGTCTTGCCATAATACCATAGGCGCTGACCCAAGAGGCCTGCTGCTCTGTTATAAAAGTTCAAGCCATCCCTTGGGTATTTGCCTTGCTTGATCTCTTGCGCACATTTTTCAATCTTTCTGTCCGCCGCTTTTATGATCTCCCGATTTTTTTCAACAGATCTTTTCAGCAGCTTCACATCGCAAATCGAATCCGGCATACAGATATGCAGGCCGCCAACGATACTCGCGCCACACTTTTTCAATAGCCGTGCAGAACATCCTGCTCCATCCCCGCTGAACAATCCCATTGTGGCAACACAAAGCACTTGCTTGTTTTTCCAAAGTTCCGAATTGTCTTTGATAAAGTTCCGTACCATAACTGGTGCATTGGAGAATTGAACGGGGTATGCCAATACAATAAACTCGTGCTGTGATAATAAACGCACAGTTTCTTTTCCCTCAATGGGAACTGCCTGCGCAGTTTCATCCAATAGAGCTCTTGCGAAAATAAGGTAGTATGCTAAAATAGGGGCATGAAATATGA
>JAAZZJ010000252.1 GCA_014237695.1 Oscillospiraceae bacterium
GTGTTTGGCGGCACGTCCAATGCCCTTGACTTCCTGCCCCTTGACCGCTCCGGCAACCGCCGTTTTATTCCCATACAGGTATGCCCGGAGCAGGCGGAAACACACATTTTAGAGGACGAAGCCGCTTCCAGAGCCTATTTAAACCAAGTGTGGGCGGAAGCGATGGAGATTTACAAAAGCGGCAGATGGAAGCTGACATTCAGCCCGGAAATGGTGCGCTATCTAAAGGAACATCAGCGGGACTTTATGCCGGAGGACACCAAAGCCGGGATGATACAGGCTTTCCTTGACAGCTACCCCGGCGATACGGTCTGCTCCAAACAGCTATACAAAGAAGCCCTGAACCATGATTTTGACGAGCCGAAACAATGGGAAATCCGGGAAATCAACGAGATAATGAACCAGTGCGTCACCGGCTGGAAGTATTTCTCCAATCCCCGGATGTTTGCCGGATACGGCAGACAAAAAGGATGGGAACGGGAGCAAAAGGCAAAAGCTGACGCTTGCGCCTTGACAACGGACACCGGCAACGGGGCGGGAAAAACCCCGGAGGGATTTATGCCGGTGCCGGAGCAGATGGAACTTCCATTCTGAAAAAATCCGGCAAAAGACAGCCCGTTGCACACTTCGTTGCTATCCCGTTGCCGGGCCGGTTGCCGGGGAAAATCCCGTAACTATCGGCTTTTCTCCCCTTTAACAACCAAAGCAACAGAAAAATAAAAGAAAAAGTATAAAATAACCCAACTGCCAGACAAGGATTCGTTCCAAGGTTTTTTGAAGCCCGTTGCCGGACTTCGTTGCCGACCTTCCCTGTCTGGCTGTTTTCATGTATGGAGGACAACTGCCTATGGCGAAAAATAAAACAGAGATTCATGTCACCACAGTATTTGACGGCGAGCTGGACGCTACGGACGTTTTCGTGAGCCTTATCGCACAGAAGCACAGCAGAAAAATAGATAAAGAATATCTTGCTAAAACACAAGAAATGAGATATAATAAAGACGAGGTTCAATGTGACCGTGTTCCGTCTGGATTGTGCGGGTAAACGGTTATGATGAACACTTTTGAATATGCAGGGATGGACACACTTCTTGCCGGGAGCTTCCGGGCGGCTATCTATTGCAGGCTGTCCAAGGACGACGACCTTGACGGGACGAGTGCCAGCATCGAGAACCAGCGGGATATGCTGGAAAAGTTGTGCCAGAAGCAGGGATGGGAGGTTACGGCAGTCTATCAGGACGATGGCTTTACCGGCTTGAACATGGAACGCCCCGACCTGAAACGGATGTTGAAAGCCATTGAGCGGAAACAGGTAAACCTTGTCATTACAAAGGATTTATCGAGGTTAGGACGGAACTACTTGCAGACCGGGCAGCTTATCGAGGATTTCTTCCCAAGGAACGGCGTGCGCTATATCGCCATGAATGACGGCATCGACACCATGCGGGACAACAACGACATTGCGCCCTTTAAAAATATCCTGAACGAGATGTACAGCAAGGATATTTCCAAGAAAGTCCATTCTTCCTATGTGCTAAAGGCGCAGAAAGGGCAGTTCACCGGCTGTATCGCCCCATTTGGCTACAAGAAAGACCCGGAGGACAAGAATCACCTTCTCATTGACGGGGAAACCGCCCCCGCTGTCCGGCAGATTTTTGGGTGGGCATTGGAAGGGAGAGGCCCCAACTACATCCGGCGCAGGCTGGAGCAGCAAAAAATCCCCTGCCCCACATGGTGGAACCGGAAGCGGGGACACCGGAACATCCGCACCAAATGGGAAAAGAAAGACCCGGAAAACGGGCGGGATATGTGGGACTTCTCCGTTATCAAAGACCTTTTGATGAAACCCCGTCTACACCGGCGCAATCGCTTCCCAAAAGACCGAGTACCGCTTTAAAATCGGCACTATCCGGGATAAGAAGCCGGAGGACTGGATTGTGGTGGAGGGGACGCATGAGCCGCTGGTGGACAAAAAGGACTTTGCGATTGTGCAGGAAAAACTGAAATCCCGCCAGCGACCGGGCAAATCCGGGGAAATCAACCTCTTTGCAGGGCTGATAAAATGCGGGGAGTGCGGAAAGGCTCTCACCATCCGCACCACGCATGAGAAGTTCCCGAAGCGTATTTTCTCCTGCAAGACCTATAATGCCTATGGGAAGCAGCACTGCACACAGCACCGGGTTGAATTTGACACGCTCTATTCTCTTGTGCTGAACAAAATCCGGGAGTGCGCCGCCGCTGCCCTGACAGACAGTGAAGCAGTAGCCGGACGGCTGACCGATACCTGCCATGCCAGGCAGAAAGACCAGCGGGAAGCGATGGAGCGCACCCTTGCCAAAGACGAAGAACGGATTGAAATGCTGGAAAAAATGGTGCTTCGGCTCTATGAGGACATGGTAGCCGGACGAATCACAGAAGCAAACTTCAATCTCCTGCTGGAAAAGACACAGAAGGAACAGGCGGAATTAAAAGCCAAGGTTGAGGAAGGCCGGAAACGCCTTGCCGATGAAATCCGGCTTGCCGTGGACGCAAGGCAGTGGGTGGAATCCATACAGGAATACCGGGACATCAACGAGCTGGACGCTTCCACCTTAAACCGCCTGATTAAAGAAATCGTTGTCCATGAAACCATAGACAGCGACAAGACAAGACACATTTCTATCGAAATTCATTTTAATCTCAAACCCATACCGGAAGTGGAGCAGGTCACAGGCTGACCGCTCCCCGCTCCGGGGGATTCTTTAAAAACTCCATATATATTTCTTGACGTGCCGCCGCCCGCCAGAAAGCTGTATTGTTCCTACTAATTGGGGATAACACAGCTCATGGCGGGCGGCGGCGTTGCCCTGATCGGCATGGTGCTTGTACCCCTGCTCTCCGGTCTGTTCGGCTAATCCCCGCACCAGAAACACCCATACCTTTGCCCCTCCCGCAAACGCGGGAGGGGCGGAAAGGAGGTAGCACCGTATGGATTTTCTGCTGGATGCAATCACCACCTGGCTGAAAGAAATGCTGGTGGGCGGCATAATGAGCAACCTTTCCAGTATGTTCGATTCGGTCAACAACCAGGTGGCGGACATATCGGGGCAGATCGGGCAGACGCCCCAGGGCTGGAACGCGGGTATTTTCAGCATGGTCCAAAGCCTTTCGGAAACGGTCATTCTCCCCATAGCAGGCGTGATTCTGGCCTTTGTGATGACGCTGGAGCTGATTCAGATCATCACTGACAAGAACAACTTCCACGATATTGAAACCGCTGTGTTTTTCAAGTGGATATTCAAGACCGCCTGTGCCATCCTCATTGTCACCAACACCTGGAATATTGTTATGGGCGTGTTTGATGTGGCCCAGGGCATCGTGGCCCAGGCTTCCGGCGTCATCGGCGCGGACGCTTCCATCGACATTTCCTCCGCGATGGCGGATTTGGAGCCAAGGCTCATGGAGATGGATTTGGGGCCGCTGTTCGGGCTGTGGTTCCAGTCCCTGTTTATCGGCCTTACCATGTGGGCGCTGACCATCTGTATTTTTATCGTCATTTATGGCCGTATGCTGGAAATATAGCTCGTCACCTCGGTCGCGCCGGTCCCGATGGCCGCTATGATGGGCAGGGAATGGGGCGGCATGGGGCAGAATTACCTGCGTTCCCTGATGGCGTTAGGCTTTCAGGCGTTCCTCATCATGGTCTGCGTGGCAATCTACGCGGTCCTGGTGCAGAACATCGCCACCGACGAGGATACGATTGCCGCCATCTGGTCCTGTGTGGGATATACAGTCCTGCTCTGCCTGACCCTCTTTAAGAGCGGCAGCATGGCAAAGGCAATCTTCCAGGCCCACTGACGAAAGGAGTGTGCAAAAATGGCTTATGTACCAGTACCCAAAGACTTAACGAAGGTCAAGACAAAGGTGGCCTTCAACCTCACCAAACGGTTACTATTCACAGTCGATTTTATTTGATGCCAA
>JAAZZJ010000253.1 GCA_014237695.1 Oscillospiraceae bacterium
GTGGACGAGACGTAGGCGTCGATGTCGCCCATCACGAACCGGGCCGACGCATGAGGTGAACGGATCACCGTGACCACCAGGGCGTCCCGGTCGCAGTCGGCGGTGATGTCCACGATGTGCTGGACGTTCCCGCTGGTCTCGCCCTTCCGCCACAGCTCCTGCCGGGAGCGGGACCAGAAGCAGGTCCGCCCTTCCTTCATGGAGATTTCCAGGCTCTCTCGGTTCATATAGGCCAAGGTCAGCACCTTCTTGCTGGCCGCGTCCACCACAACGGCGGGGATCAGGCCCTGGGCGTCAAATTTCAGTTCGTTGATGTTGAGCATATGCGTCTCCTTACAGTCTCATAGTAATGCCGTCCGCCGCCAGCTCCCGTTTGAGGTCCGGGATAGAGACCTCGCCAAAGTGGAAGATAGAGGCCGCCAGCCCCGCGTCCACCTTGGGCAGGGAGTGGAAGAGTGTCTTGAAGTGTTCGATGCACCCGGCCCCGCCGGAGGCGATCACCGGCACGTCCACCACATCGCACACCGCTTTCAGCATCTCCAGATCGAATCCGGCCTTTACGCCGTCGGTATCGATGCTGTTGAGAACGATTTCTCCAGCTCCGTTGGCGACACCGGACTTGATCCACTCGATAGCGTCCAGCCCGGTGTCCTCCCGGCCTCCCTTGGCGAAGACCCGGAATTGCCCATCCACCCGCTTGGCGTCCACGGACAGGACCACACACTGATTGCCGTACTTTTTTGCCGCTGCCGAAATGAGGGAGGGGTCCCGGAGGGCCCCAGAATTGACGCTGACCTTGTCCGCGCCGCATTTCAGCACCCGGTCGAAATCGTCTACCGTATTGATGCCGCCTCCCACGGTGAGGGGGATGAAGATGGTGGAGGCCACCTCCGTCAGGATGTCCGTGAACAGCGCCCGGCCCTCGGCGGAGGCGGTGATGTCGTAAAATACCAGCTCGTCTGCCCCGCAGCCGGAATAGAACTTTGCCAGTTTTACCGGGGAGCTGACATCCGCCAGCCCCAGAAAGTTGACGCCCTTGACCACCCGTCCGTCCTTTACGTCCAGACAGGGGATGATGCGCTTGGTAATCACTGTGGACCTCCTTCCCGTACTGCCAATGCCAAATCCACGGCTCCGGCGTACCACGCCTTACCGACGATGGCGGCATAGAGGCCACGGTCTCCCAGCTGTCGCAGGTCCTCATTGGAGGACACGCCGCCGGAGGCGGTGATGGAGCAGGAGACCGCCTTTTGCAGGGCTTCCAGTCGGTGAAAAGAGGGGCCGGAGAGGGTCCCATCGGTCTCTATATCTGTAAAGATAATATACTTTATACCAATTGAATTCATTTGCTTTGCAAAGGATATGTAGTCCAATCCGGCGTTTTCCTCCCAGCCGGAGGTGTGGACCAGACCGTCCTTGGCATCAATGCCCACAGCAATGCGCTCCGGGCCGTATTGTTCCACTGCCTGTCGGACAAATTCCGGGTCGGACACGGCGGAGGAGCCGATCACCGCCCGCCAGACGCCCAGGTCAAACACCGCCTCAAGGTCTGCCATGGAGCGGATGCCGCCGCCCAGCTCGATACGCAGTCCGACCTCTGACACGGCCTGGACGATGGCGCTGTTTTTCCGTTTGCCGTCACGGGCACCGTCCAGATCCACCATATGAAGATACCGGGCTCCGGCGGTGTAGAAAGTCCTTGCGGTCTCCGCCGGGTCGTCCGCTACCTGGTGGACGGTGTCAAAGCGGCCCTTATAAAGACGGACAGCTTTGCCGTCTTTCAGATCGATTGCGGGAAAAATCAACATGTCCTATCCCCCCCCTAAAGCGCACAGAAAGCCCGCAGGATGTTCAGCCCCACATCCCCGCTTTTCTCCGGATGGAACTGTACGCCGTACACATTCTCATGCGCTACAGCCGCCGTCAGCTCGGCCCCGTATTCAGCTGAAGCAATGACGCTCTCCCGGCACTCTGTCCCGCAGAAGGAGTGGACAAAGTACACGCAGTCCCCCTCGCGGATGTGCCGGAACAGAGGGCTCACCGGCTTCCCGGCAGGGAAGTGGAGGGCATTCCAGCCGATGTGGGGGATCTTGTACCCCTGGGGAATATAGTCCCCGATGGGCCGCACGGAACCGGGGATCAGTCCCAGGCCCTCGTGCCGTCCGTATTCCAGACTGTAGTCGAACAGCAGCTGCATCCCCAGGCAGATGCCCAGCAAGGATTTTCCGGTGGAGGCCTCCTCCTTGATTAATTTATCCAGCTCATTCCGGCGCAGCAGCGCCGCCGCGTCTCCGAAGGCCCCTACGCCGGGGAGAACCAGCTTTTCCGCGCTGCGGATGATAGCGGGGTCTCCGGTGACCACGGTATCCGCTCCGATAGCGGCGAAGGAGCTTTTCAGAGAAAACAGGTTTCCCACGCCATAGTCGATGATGGCGATCACTACAGCACCCCCTTGGTGGACGGTATTTCCTGGGAAAACTTGGGATCAATAGCCGCTGCCGCCGCCAGGGAACGTGCCAGACTCTTGAAGGCTCCCTCAATAATGTGGTGGCTGTTGTTCCCCGCCAGCTGGCGGACGTGGATGCTCATATCCCCCCGGCGGGCCAGGGCGATGAGGAACTCCTCCACCAGCTCGGTGTCGAAGGTCCCGACCTTCTGGGTGGGGACCTGGAGGTCATAGCACAGCATCCCCCGGCCGGAGAGGTCCACGGCGGTGAGGATTAGGGCTTCGTCCATGGGCAGCAGCATGGAGCCGTAGCGGGTCACACCTCGCTTATCCCCCAGAGCCTGGGCGAAGGCGTCCCCCAGGCAGATACCGATGTCCTCCACGGTGTGATGGTCGTCCACGCAGGTATCGCCCTTGCACCGAACGGACAGATCGAACCGCCCGTGACGGGCGAACAGGGTCAGCATGTGGTCCAGGAAGCCGCAGCCGGTATCGATTTGGCTGCTCCCGGTCCCGTCCAGATTCAGAGAAAGCTGGATATCCGTCTCCGCCGTCTGGCGGAAGATCTCGGCTTTGCGCATTATTCCGCCTCCTTAATAATCTCGCGGACCTTCTCCAGGAAAACGTCCATCTGTTCCCGGGAGCCAATGGTGACCCGGCACCAGTCCGCGATCTCAGGTTTATCCCAGTGCCGCACCAGTACGCCCCGGGCTTTCAGCTTCCGGTAGAGTGTCCCACCGTCCACCTTTGGGCAGCGGGTGAAGATAAAGTTGGCCTTGCTGGGCAGGGTTTTGAAACCCAGCTTCTCCAGCTCCGCCGCAGTATAGGCCCGGTTGGATTGGATGCGTTTGCTGTTATTTGCATAATACTCGTGGCTCTCAATGGTGGCGATGGCCGCCGCCATGGTGAGGCGGTTGATGTTGTAGGAGTTGGTGGAGTATTTGATCTTGTCCAGGTCCTCGATCAACGCCGGACTGCCGATGGCGAAGCCCAGCCGGCCTCCTGCCAGAGAACGGAACTTGGAGAAGGTCTGGCACACCAGGAGATTCTCATATTTGCCTGCCAGCGGCAGACAGCTCTCGCCGCCGAAATCGATATAGGCCTCGTCGATCATCACTACATGGCCCGGATTGCTTTTTACAATGCGCTCGATATCGCTCACTGCGATGGCTCGTCCGGTGGGGGCGTTGGGGTTGGCAATGACGATGTTCTTGCCGATGCCGCAGTAGTCATCCGGCTCCAGACGGAAATCCTCCCGCAGGGGGACCTCCGTACGGGGAAGGCGGTAGAGGTTGGCGTAAACCGGATAAAATCCGTAGCTGACAGCGGGGTAAGCCACCGGCTTTTCCTCGTCGCAGAAGGTCATAAAAAAGAAATTCAGCAGCTCGTCGGAGCCGTTGGCCAGAAAGACGTTTTCTGTTTTTACGCCGTAGTGTTCGGCCAGCTTTTCCCGCAGGGCGCGGCCCTCCGGGTCGGGGTAGAGGTTCAGGCGGCCAATCTCTGCCGCGCTG
>JAAZZJ010000254.1 GCA_014237695.1 Oscillospiraceae bacterium
GAATATGGAAATATTTTTCCCGTGGATGGTACTGAACAGCATTTCCATAAAGTCCAGATAGAATGCCTTGAGGGACGGCGGTGTCATCTTCCGCTGCTTGACCATGGCGTCCAGCAGCGCACATGCATTCTGCTCCAAAGCCTCCCCATACCCATCCTTTAGCAGGGAAGCCCACTGCCAGATTTCGGGCACGCGGTACATATGGGCACTGGCAATATCCTTGCTGACACGGAAAATACCGGTTTCACGGGTAATGTTGTCCTTGCATTTCTGCTGGAGCATCTGCCAGGTGCTATACATCTGCGTAGGGAGTACCGGCGCATCAAAATAGACAGTCAGCGAACAGTCCAGATACTGTTCGCAGGCACTGGCCAGGAATCGGAGTTCCCTCTCCACAATATCGGCGGTCATTTCCTTTTTAGGAATCAGGATGACAAACAGGCGGCTTTCTGCCGCGCCCAGAACCGGAAGGGAGTCATGAGGCTGGAATATCTCGGCAAGCATATTGGACAGCGCCGCATCGATCAGCCCGGATTCCCAGGGAAGGCGCGGTTCCCACCGCTGGAGGTACAGCAGGACCGGAAATACCGGTTCACTCAGGCCGGGAACCAAATCCAGGGCGGCCAGTTTTTCGTAACTGTCCAGATCCGGGTGCGGTTTCAGAAGATCTACCACACAGCTGGACTGGATGGTCTGCTCTTTCCACAGGAATGCCTGGCCAAGACGGGCTGTGTGGGCCAGCTCCTTGTCCGTGCGTACCTTCTGTACGGCAATACGTACAGCGTTGTAGATGTCCGAATAGGGAGCGGGCTGGACGATATAGTCCACGCTGCCGAGCTTCAGCGCCTGCTGCGCATACTCGAATTCCGCATGAGAGGTGAGGAAGATCATCCGGGTATCCATGCCGCTCTGCCGCATCCACGCAAATAATTCCAGACCGCTCTCCACGGGCATTTGGATATCGCACAGCATCACAGCAATCGGATGTGCCAGAAGGATGCTTCTGGCGTCCAGAGCATTATACGCCTTAAATATATTCCGAAATCCAAGGCTTTCCCAGGGAATACCTTGTTCCAGTCCGTCCGTAACCAATGGTTGATCGTCAACAATCAGCAGATTCATGGCCGTCCTCCTCCCGTTTGACTGGAATGAAAATATCGATCTGAGCCCCGTCCTGGTTGGTAAAAGCTACTTCGCAGGCGGAACCAAAGTAGAATTTCAGCTGCTGGACAATATTGCTCACACCGATGTGATCGGCATCGGGATGGCGTATCAGTTCAAGTGCTTCAGGAGAAAACCCGGATCCATTGTCACGGATGCAGAGGTTTACGATGCTGTCCTCTTCCATGCGGAGAGTTCTGGCAGTGATATATACATGCAGGCTGTCCGAGCGCTGGCGGCCGCTCTGAAAATGTTTGGCGGAGTTTTCTACAGCGGTCAGGATCGTCATGGGCGGAATTAGAAAATCCAGCAGAGCATCCTCAACATCCAAGTGCAGCTCGCTGAACCCTGGCTGGCCGATGGTGAACATGTCCAGATAATTCTGACACTGGGTCAGCTCCTCCCGCAGAGGAACGCTGCTGCGTTGGATGGTGAAGCAGTAGCGCAGATGACTGCTCAGGTGCATAATCCGGCTCTGCACATGGTCAAAGTTGCCCATAGCGGCAGAAGCGTAGAGTGCCTTGAGACAGTTCAGATAGAAGTGGGGACGTATCTGCAGCCGCAGAGAATTGATATGGACTCGCTGGTTTTCCAGGTCCTGCTCATAAGCGCGGATCTTCATCTGCTTCAGGTCTGAGATCATCTTCTGAAAGGTGGAGTACAGTGCGGAAAATTCCTGACTGGCGTACTCTGCCTGGGGAAGCGCGTCCAGATCACCGCTGCGGATGTACTCCATTGCAGTCATCAGACCGTTCATGGGGCGGACAAAGTTCTGCTTCAAGTAGATGTACGCAGAGAGGAAGATGGCCAGCAGCAGGATGGCGATGCCAATGGTCATCCACTGCAGCAGCGTGGCATTTCCGCTGAGTTCTCCAATGGGGAGAATGCAGAGCATATCCAGTACAGAGTTCTGATCCTGAATCAGCACGATCCTGTGCGAGGACTCGGGGAGGGAGTATCTGACGAGATCCGCATCATAAGAGATCTCTCCGTTGCCGGTATCATACCACGTAAGGATCTTTCCTTCCCGCGCCAAGACCAGGGTGCCGGGAATGCCATAGAGCGTGGAGTAATAGTCCACCGCGGCATTCAGATCAATCAGGCAGATGGTGTACCGTCCCGCCCAATACACGGCGCGGTACAGGGCCATGGTGCCAGCAATGGGGATGTGGTGCCATCCATCTGTCTGCACACTGCCGCTGGAGACCAGCTGGGCCACCCCCCGGCGGATACCCTCCTTCTCGGCAACGCGCTCCACGCCGGTATTTCCGGAGAGAGAACCGTAGACCGTATGGGTCACCTGATTGGAGGTCTCCACCACAAAGACGGCGGCGATGGAGGAGTTTGCGGCCAGGAGCGGGGAGTATTCCGCGTGGAACTTTTCGGAGGCCATGTAGTAGCCGGTGAAATCAGAGCTGCTGCCCAGATTCCGGGAGGCGCTGCTGTGAGCGGTGCTGTGAATGTACTGCTCAACCACCTGCAGATCCTGATCCAACAGGATCTGGACCGTGTGGAGCGTGGGGAACGCCGTGCGGGCAAATTCCTCTGGAATAGAGCGGTTGATTTCGATAGTAAAAAAAGCGGTGAAAATGCTCAAAGCTGCAATTGCGAAGAGCAGAACAGTGGTGATTAACCACCGCAATGACAGCTTCATCATGGGATACTGTCTCCTTTACCACAATTCTTGTCTGAAAAATGACAATTATTGATGATATTATACAAGCAATGACAGAGCGTGTCAAATGGTAAGTTTGCCATAATTCTCATACCAGCGGAAGCGACAAGACGAGTGGCGGTATCAACCGGAAAGAGTGGTGATGTGGCTACGCAGCCGGATATCCTGATTTTTTTGAGTGATCAGCACGACGGACGGGTCCAGGCCCATATGGGGGACGGTACAGTACGCACACCCCATCTGGACCGGCTGGCACGGGAAGGTGTGACTTTCACACAAGCCTATACTCCCTGCCCGCTGTGTGTGCCTGCCCGCATGTCCCTGCTTACCGGACAGCTGCCCAGCCACACCGGCGTATTTATCAATAATGGCTCCATTCATCCGGAAATGCCCACTTTTCTTCACGCGCTGGAGCTGGCCGGATATGAGACGGTGCTTTGCGGCCGGATGCACTTTGAGGGAGAGGATCAGAGACACGGTTTTTCCAGACGGATCGCACTGGATGTTACGCCTACAGACTTCGGCGGACAGGATGCCTTCCTGCGGAACCTGGCTCCATGCGGTGTGCTGCTCACTGGTGCGGGATGCCTGGAGGCGGTAGGCGGAGGTAATTCTCCGGCCCTGGAATATGACCGGTATGTAGTTTCACAAGCCGCCTCCTGGTTGAGAAGGGACCATGAACGGCCTCAATGCCTGGTGGTAGGCACTTATGGTCCTCATCACCCTTATGTCGCGCCGCCGGAGTTATATCAGTACTACCATGACCGGGTCTCTCTGCCGGGAAACCTGGGAGCGGACAGCCCCTCCTATTGCAGGGAAAAGCCTCGAGACAGCAGAGAAGATCTGGTCCGCGCGGTCCGTGCGGCCTATTACGGAATGATTGAGTTTGAGGACAGCTGTGTGGGTACTGTCCGGGCAGCGTGGACGGACTACCTGACACGTACAGGGCGGAGAGGCGTATTCGCCTACCTCTCCGATCATGGTGACCACGCAGGAGAACGGGGCCTGTACGGGAAGCAGACGCTGTTCGAGCCGTCCCTGCGGATCCCCGCCCTCTTTGCTGGGGATGTCAACGCCAATTTGAAATTGTAAGAAAACGTCGAAGAAATTTTGTAGTTTT
>JAAZZJ010000255.1 GCA_014237695.1 Oscillospiraceae bacterium
CGGCAGAAGCTCGCAAAGTGCGACAGCGCCTTATCGGGAAGATGGTGGCCCTCGTCAAAAACATAAATGCTTTCTTCCGGTGGTGACAAAATCGCACCACCGCCGAGGGCGAGATCCGCAAGGACGGGAAGAAGGTCGAGATCAACGACCCCAACGATGCCAACGATCTGGGCATCGGCATGGTCCACCAGCACTTCAAGCTGGTGGAGTGCTTCAGCGTCCTGGACAATATCATCCTGGGTGTGGAAACCACCAGGGGCGGCTTTCTCCAGAAGGACGAGGCCCGGAAAAAGGTTTTGGCCCTTTCCGAGAAATACGGCCTGTCGGTGGACCCGGACGCTCTTATTGAGGACATCACCGTAGGTATGCAGCAGCGCACGGAGATCCTCAAAATGCTGTACCGGGACAACGAGATCCTGATCTTCGACGAGCCCACCGCCGTGCTGACTCCCCAGGAAATCCATGAGCTGATGGGCATTATGAAGAATCTGGCGGCAGAGGGGAAGAGCATCCTCTTCATCACCCACAAGCTGGCGGAGATCATGGAGGTAGCCGACCGGTGCAGCGTCCTGCGCAAGGGCAAGTACATCGGCACCGTGGACATCAAGGACGCCACGCCCGAGAGTCTGTCCGCCATGATGGTGGGCCGCGACGTCAACTTCGTGGTGGAGAAGAAGCCCTCCCAGCCGGGGGACGTGGTGCTGGACATCAAGGGTATGACCGTGGCCTCCAAGCGGCACAAGAACAACGCCGTGAACGGCGTCTCCATGCAGGTCCGCCGGGGAGAGATCGTCTGCATCGCAGGCATCGACGGCAACGGTCAGACGGAGTTCGTCTACGGGCTCAGCGGTCTGGAGCCCCTCAAGGGCGGCTCCATCTCCATCAGCGGCACCGACATCTCTACCATGCCCATCCGCAAGCGGCTGGCCGCCATGGGCATGAGCCACATCCCCGAGGACCGGCACAAGCATGGGCTGGTTCTGGACTACACCCTGGAGGACAATATCGTTTTGCAGCGGTATTTTGAGCCGGAGTTCACCAGCAAAGCCGGGTTCCTGAAGCGGAAGGCCATCCGGGACTACGCCAACCGTCTCATCGAGCAGTATGACGTCCGCTCCGGGCAGGGCCCCGTCACCAAAGCACGGGCCATGTCCGGCGGCAACCAGCAGAAAGCCATCATCGCCCGTGAGATCGACAAGGACCCCGAGCTTCTGGTGGCGGTCCAGCCCACCCGTGGCCTGGACGTGGGCGCCATCGAGTATATCCACAAGCAGCTGGTGGCCCAGCGGGACGCCGGGAAGGGCGTGCTGCTGGTGAGCCTGGAGCTGGACGAGGTCATGAACGTCTCCGACCGCATCCTGGTCATGTACGAGGGGGAGATCGTGGGCGAATTTGACCCCAAGACCGTCACGGTGGAGGAGCTGGGCCTCTACATGGCCGGTTCCAAGAGAAAGGAGGCGTCGGTATCGTGAGTCAGGATTTGAGAAAGAAGGAGAGCATTCTCCGCAACAGCGGATTCCAGACCATCCTGGCCTCGCTGCTGTGCATCGTACTGGGCCTGCTGGTGGGCTTTATCGTGCTGCTGGTCATCAATCCCGGCGGCGCGGCGGGCGCTATCGCGGCCATCTTGAAGAACTTCCTCTACTACCCCAGCGGCGCGGCCGCGATGAAATACTTCGGAACCACCCTGGTCAACGCCTCGGCGCTGCTGATGTGTTCCCTGTCGGTGCTGTTCGCCTATAAGGTGGGCCTCTTCAACATCGGCGCGGCGGGCCAGTACGTAGTGGGCGCGGGCGCATGTCTGTACTGCGCTCTAGCGCTGAAAATGCCCTGGATCGTGTGCCTGATCGTGGCCGTCATCGCGGCGGCTCTGGTGGGCGGCGTCTCCGGCGCGCTGAAAGCCTACTTCAACGTCAACGAGGTCATCTCCTGCATCATGCTCAACTGGATCTCCCTCTACTGCGTGAACATGCTCCTGGTAAGCGTCAAGGAGCAGTCCACCCCCTACACCATTCCCCTGTCCAGCGGCAACAAGAGCGCCCTCCTCCCCAACCTGGGACTGGACAAGCTGTTCACCAACAACGAGTTCGTCACCATCGGCCTGCCTCTGGCGGCCGTCATGGCGGTTCTGGTGTGGGTGCTGCTGGAGAAAACCAAGTTCGGCTACGAGCTGAAGGCCACGGGCCTCAACAAAAATGCCGCCAAGTATTGCGGCATGAAAGAGCAGCGCAACGTGATCCTCACTATGATGATCGCGGGCGGTTTGGCCGGCTTCGCGGCGGGGATCTACTTCCTCACCGGCATCGAGCAGTGGATGGTCCAGCAGACCAGCGTCCCCGCTATGGGCTTCAACGGCATCGCGGCGGCGTTCCTGGGGGGCCTGAACCCCATCGGCACCATCTTCTCCTCCTACTTCATCCAGCACATCACCAGCGGCGGTACCTACGTGGACAAGAGTATGTACTGCTCCCAGATCTCCGATCTGATCTCCGCGTTCATCATTTATCTGTGCGGCTTCGTCCTCTTCTTCCGGCTCTGGTTCAACCGCTGGCTGGATAAGAGAGACGAGAAGGCGAAGAAAGGAGGCAAAGCGTAATGCTGCTGCTGATTCAGTATACCTTGATCTTTGCGTCCGTCCTGGTGCTGGTGGCGCTGGGCGGGTGCTTCTCCGAACACAGCGGCGTCATCAACATCGGCCTGGAGGGCATCATGGTCATGGGCGCCCTGGGCGGCGCGCTGATGATGAAGTTCCTCCCGGCGGGTACCCCCGCCCTTGTCATGATCCTGCTGGTCATCCTGGCGGCGGTAGCCATTGGGATGCTGTTCTCCCTGCTGCTGGGGGTGGCGGCCATCCGCTTCAGCGCGGACCAGACCCTGGTGGGCACGGCCCTGAACCTGCTGGGCCCCGCCGCCGCCGTGGTGCTGGTGCGGGCCATCAACATGGCCGAGAATGCCGACAATGTGTCCTCCACGGTTGTGTACGGTCAGGCGAAAAAGGCGTTCCTGGTCTACATCGGCAAGTTTGAATTCAACTGGTTCATGCTCATTGCCCTGCTGGCGCTGGCCGCCTCCTACATCGTACTCTACAAGACCAAGTTCGGCCTTCGCCTCATGGCCTGCGGCGAGCATCCCCAGGCGGCGGACTCCGTGGGCATCAACGTCTACAGGATGCGCTACGCGGGCGTGCTGATCTCCGGCGCTCTGGGCGGCCTGGGCGGTCTGGTCTACATCACCGCCGGCGTCAGCGAGTGGAAATTCGAGAACGGCGTGGCGGGCTTTGGCTTCCTGGCCCTGGCGGTCATGATCTTCGGACAGTGGAAGCCGGTGAACATCGGCCTGGCGGCCCTGCTGTTCGCCCTGTTCCGGGCGCTGAGCAACGTGTATACCGGCATTGGCCTGCTGGATGCCCTGAATCTGCCCAGCACCGTGTACAACATGTTCCCCTACATCATCTCCCTGGTGGTGCTGGTCTTCGTCTCCAAGAAGTCCAGAGCCCCCAAGGCGGAGGGCATCCCCTACGACAAGGGACAACGATAAGCTTTTGAAGGAGCGGTGAAAGACGATGAAAAATTATTCCGAAGACGCCAGCCGTCTCTATCATATCCAGGTGGCTCCCGGCGAGGTGGGCCGCTATGTGATCCTCCCCGGCGACCCCAAGCGCTCGGCGAAGATCGCCCAGTATTTCGACGGCCCCGTCCTGGTGGCCGACAACCGGGAGTACGTGACCTACACCGGCACCCTGGACGGGGTGAAGGTCAGCGTCACCTCCACCGGCATCGGCGGGCCCTCGGCCTCCATCGCCATGGAGGAGCTGGTCCGCTGCGGCGCGGACACCTTTGTGCGCATCGGCACCTGCGGCGGGATGCAGACCCCGGTGAAGAGCGGCGACATCGTGGTCGCCACCGGCGCCATCCGCATGGAGGGCACCAGCCGGGAG